>JAIVHN010000042.1 GCA_020201015.1 Spirochaeta sp.
CCACATTGATGTATCGCTTGACAGATATCGGGCGGTTGCAGCCCTGACCAAGGTGTATGCGGCGCGTAGTTCACCACATACCTCGGCGCGCAGCGCCACCGAAAGCGCCACCGAAAGCGCAACCGACAGTACCGACGACCTTGATATGGCCGCGTTGCTGGAGCAGCTCTCGCCAGTCGAAGTTGCGGTCAGGGTGCTGGGTTCGCCGGAGCGTCGGCGGGAGGCTGCCGTTGCCAACCCGGCATCTCCGGCCTCACAAGCTGTTACTACCGGCCTGGAGGAGCTCTACAAACGCGTTGATCGCGCGGTTGCAGAGTCGAATCTACCCGAGTCCGGGTATAGCAGCCCACGAGTTGAGGTGTTGCGTCCAACACTAGGGGTAGGGCGCCTATCCGAGTCCGTGATTCCGTACAGGAGAAATGTTGCCCTGAGTGGGGTAACTTCGGGGGAAAATGAGCAACGACAGATTCTTCCGTATGAGGCTGCAGCCGAGCTCTACTACCGCGTATTTTACGAGGTGAGTCATGAGTTTCGTACAAGAAGTTTGCTCCCCGAAGGTGAGTACAGTTACGAACTATGGGGTCGGCTCCACGGACAGTACCTTGTGTCTATTCCTATCCGAGATACCGCTTCGCAAAGCTTGGAGGAACGCTTTGTTGCCGAGCTCGAACCGGAGTTCCGACTGCGTAATTCCGTGGACGACCCGCAGTTTGCTGAAGCAGCAGCGCGCGAACTCAATGACAGCATTCTGCGCAGCGCGAGCCGACACATTGAGCGGCCATTGTCCCGCTTGGACATGCAACCCGAGTTGTATCTTGGAGCAGCGTATCGTCAACTTGGCCCTGCCCGTTCCCCACAGGAGAACTTTGCCGCAGTTCGTCGGCTTCTCTTAGAGTTGGAACAGGACGTACTGAGCGAACGAGGCTATCTACGCACGCGGGCGCAGCTGATGCGAAGCAGCGAGCGGACTGCATATGGCGCAGCGGGAGCTATACAATGAACGGTAACAATACGATAAGCGGCAGTCATGCGGTGTACGATCTCAGGCGTACCTGGGCTACACGTTTCATAGGCCCAGTAGCAATTGCAGTCGTGCTGTTAAGTTTGCTGGGGTGCGGCGCTGCAGAACCGGCAAGCGAAAGCGCGGGAATGGAGCCGAGTTCGGCCGAGCAAGCCATCGAGCTATCCGCCGGACGCGAGTCTGCGGTGTATATGCAGGGCGACTCAGGTTTTTCCGGACGGTTTCCAGGACTTAGTGCTGCCCGCGACGGCCTCGACGAAGGCCGTCTTCTTTGGAATGAAGAGTCATCTCCCCAGTCGATTATCGTCAAGGATGGAGTGCTCTACCTGGTGAGTTTGGAGCCAGCGCTCTGGGCGGTAGATATCGAGTCTGGCCAGCTACTGTGGAAGCACACGCTTGAAGCGCCGGTGCTGGCACCGCCAGTAGTTGGTGACACTGAGATCTGGATTGCCGCGGTTGACGGTGAGGTGCAACGAATAGGTACCGAGCACGGCGCTGTACTGGGTGTAACACGGCTTGGGACTGCCGTCTATCGGACTCCATTGCTACATGGAAATGAATTACTAGTTGCCGCTGAGTCCGGGATTGTTGAGCAAGTTCCACTCACAGATGAAGGCACTCGGGGGCGGTTTCGCTCAAAGGTTGAGCCGCAGCACTTGCTCAGCGAAGACGGACTTGTCGTGACAGTCTCCGGTGAAGGACAGATTCAGGCTTTTTCGGGTGACGCCCAGGCGCCTGCCGATATCGAGCTTTCTTATGGGCCTGACATACCTAACACCGCGGCCTTGCGGGATGGTCTTCTCTATGTAGGCGGCACCGGATTTGCCGTGTATGATCTACATCCGGGTGATGCAGATCGTACAGCTGAGCAACTTGGTAGGGTAGAGGAGCTTGGTGCAGCTCAACAGATCTTGATAAGTGAGTACGGTCCCTTGGTGCTTGACCTTTATGGGTATTTACATCTGCTTGACTTGGAGACCTTAGACGCGCGCTTCTCACAACAACTTGCTGGTGAACCCACAACTGCTGCGGTGGTGGACTCGGTGGTGTACCTCGGAACCGATACCGGACGCCTGTACGCTGTCGAACTCCCCAGCGGCACGGTTTTGTGGGAGATTGACAACGCACACAGCGCGGTGACAGCGCTATTCCCCGGCAATGAAGAGTTGATTGTCGCGTACGCTGCAGAAGGCGTGCTGCAGTATTATGCTGCTGCCGGGCAGGGAGATACTGACGCGCCATCCAGTGCAGCGGAACAGCTTGAGTCGCATACCTTAGCAGCTGTGGTAGAACTCGGTAGTTATTCGGCACGTATTGACGAGGACGGCATAGAAACCAGCTTCACCCCTGACAGTACCGGTGATTACTCTATTCAGGCGGTAGGACGCGACGGTGAGGAAATACTCATCATCTTGCGTGACGAGCAAGGCCGCGAGATGGAACGAAACGTCGGATATCGAGTCGAACCACGACTCACGGCCGAACTAAATGCCGGTATCACGTATGGTATACGGCTAGAGCCAGTGGTGAGGGAACTTGATCCGGTTGTGCTGCAGCTAGATATTCAACGACAATAACGCTTCTAACGAATACAGTCGCATATGGCTAACGCTCTGCGGGTCTAGCAGCCGTGTTTTTAGAGGTCGTCAACATTGCCGCGCTTATTTTCCTGCGCTGCGCGTTCCTCTTCTAACTCCGCCCGGCGCTCAAAGAGCTCGGTTTTTTGCTTTTCTGCAGCTTCAATCTCACGTTCACGTAATCCAATATCGTTATTCACCTGCTCGATTTCAGATTGAAGGCGCTCGACCTCGAGTGCGGCTTCCAGGCGCTGAATTGTCACCTGCTTCTCGCTTACGGTGCTTTCCGTAGAGGCTATTCGCTCTAAATAGGAAGCTGCCGTCTTGCGCATTTCGTCGCTGAGTATGGTGCTGACTTTGCGAGCAAACTGAGCCAATGCGTTATACTGGTTGTCGCGTAGCTGTTGAATGTGATCGTCAAGTACGGAGCTTGCCTTACCTGGCCGGCGCCCTTCACAAAGCTGAGACAGCTCAGATTCGAGTTCGTTGCGCTCTTTGTCCAGCTGCTCGGCTCGATCGGCGATATCGGAAATGCGGCGCTCGGCAGCGAAATACGGCTCCGCTATACGGTTAAGCTCTTCGTCGTTTACCTCTCGAATGAACTCGGAATCAACAATGGTTTCACCAAGCCTGCGATACTGCTTTTCCATGGCCTCACTACGGCTCGAGACCCGGTTCTTAAGCAAGACCACGCGTCCACGCGTAACAATACGGTCTAAGAAAGGCTTTGACTCTAAAATCGCCTCTTGCTCGTCAAGTTCAGCCTGGAGTCGGTTGACCTCGTTCTGAGCGGCTGCTATTTCGCTGAAACGTTCGGCGTAGTCTGCTTCCAGATACGTGTTGTCGTGAAAGATTTCAAAGGCGCGCCGCCCGATACCCGGAAAGACAGCCGACGCCTCTTGCTGGAGATGCTTTCTCTCCGAACTGCCATCGGATATCTCCTGACGAATAGCCTCGGTCCGACTCTGGATGGTTGCAATTCGGGTTTTGCTCTCCTGGGTTGATGACAGTCTTTCGTCAGCCTCTTCATATTCACGACAGGCTTCCTGTGCAATTTCTTCCTGGCAGAGGTCCGGATACGTCTTACGCAGGTGTGTTCCAAGCGCTGCAAACTCTTCTTGTAAGTTTTGTTCTAGTTTTGCGGTTTCATCGCGTAGTGCGTCAATTTTTTTTCGGTAATTCTTCATAGTGCCGTCCTTAACTCCATAATATAACAGTTTGCAAGGAATTCGTCAGGGTGTTTCAGAAAACCTTGCCGTATCCGGCCGGACTCAGTAGCTTTCAGGAAAGAGGCAAGGAGTATATTGAATGTCAAAGCTGCAAAAAAGTGATCGTGAATGGGCTGAGGAGCTCGATTTCGAAACCTTCCAGATTACCCGCAAGGGTGCTACCGAACCTGCATTCAGTGGAGAATACAATCATAACACGCGTCGTGGCGAATATGTCTGCGCATGTTGTGGTGAAGTCGTATTTAGTTCAGACCACAAGTATGACTCCGGCAGTGGCTGGCCAAGTTACTATAAGCCTATTCAAACAGGCGCAGTATCGGAGCGTACCGATTATAGTCACGGAATGAGCCGCACCGAGGTTCTCTGCGCGTGTTGTGACGCTCACCTTGGGCACGTCTTTTCCGACGGCCCTCAACCAACCGGACTCCGTTACTGCATTAACTCTCGTGCGCTGCGCTTTGAGGAGAGTACAGAGAAGTGAAGAGAGTACAGTACCTCAGTTCAGTAGTCTTTGTAACTCTTTAATACTTGGCCCTTTTAAGTGTTGTTCAACCCGCGAGAGCTTCACTCGTTGGTCAACACCGTCCGACAATCTCGCGGTACACCGATCTATACGCAGTCGTGTGTCGCGTAGCTCAAGCAGTTCCTGCTTCTCTGCAAGAGAAAAAAGTTCACCGTGGCACAACATAAATGAAAGCTCTTCGTTCGGCATTTTTGTGAGATCCGGCTCCGAGACTTTTCTTCCGTTGAGTTTTGCAAACTTTATGAAGAGTTCTATGGCAATTGTGCGCAGTTCAGCTGCTATTTCGAACTGGTCCTGCGTAGCGTCACGAAATGGGCGCACCTTTGCTTGTAGATACTCCTTGCTGGTATCAAAGCTGAGAACTGAAAAACGCTGTAAGCCGAAACTGAGAATGTCAAGGCGTCCATCCTCAAAACGTTGTATAACTGTCCGTACTTCGGCCAAGCACCCGGCCGAGGATGTGCCTTGAGTCCCGGCTCGTATGAGCCCAAAGGGTCGCTTTTCTTCCATGCAGCTATGAATCATGTCACGATATCGGGGCTCAAAAATATGCAACGGGAGCGGCATGTAAGGGAATAAAACCAAAGGCAGAGGAAATAAAGGGATAAGCTGTTCATCTTGGCTGCTCATAAAATACGGGTCAACTCCTATGGTTTTATGTTCAAAAGAATTGGGCAGTGGTCCGAGCCGTGTACATCGGCCTGAATGTGCGCGGACTCCAGCCTGTTGCTCAGTCGCTCATTTACGCAGTGGTAGTCAATTCTCCAACCTACATTCCGGTGCCTGGCACCACCGCGGTAACTCCACCAGGTATAGCGTCCGGGAGATGTGTCAAACTGCCGGAAGGTATCGACGTACCCGGCATCAAGAAAGGTGGTCATCCAGGCACGCTCCTCAGGCAAGTATCCGGCACTATTTTCGTTTTCGGCTGGCCGGGCTAGATCTTTGGGTTGGTGCGCAATGTTGTAATCTCCGGCCAGAATTACGTCCTTTCCAGCCGCAACTAAGCTATTAAGCTCAGACATGAGGGCATTGCAGAAATCTAGTTTGTAGTCAAGGCGCTTTCCGCCTTCCTGACTGTTAGGAAAGTAGACACTCCCGACAACCAATGAGTCAAACTCCAATAGCAATACCCGGCCTTCACTGTCGAACTTGGAAAGACCCAAAGTCCGAACGGCACTGGGTTCATGTTTGCTGTACAGAGCAACGCCGCTATATCCCTTTTTCTCGGCACTCTGCCAGTAGGACAGATACCCCGGGGGTTGCAGCTCTTCCACTGCAAGTTGTGTCGGTTCGGCACGAGTTTCCTGGAGGCACACAATATCTGGACTTGTATGGCTAAGCCAATCAAAGAAGCCTTTTTTTGCACATGCTCGAATGCCATTAACGTTCCATGAAGCTATCTGCATAACTCTTCTACTATACTTATGAGTCTGCCTATGCGGCTACCCCAGATCGGTCTACAGACCTAACTCAGTGCGTAACTCGGCTGCAGTGTTCTCCGCGTGCTCCCATCGTTCGGTGAGGTTAAGCTGCTGAGCTTCATTTCTCTGCATTGCCGCGCGGATATCCTTAACTGCCTCACCGTCAGTATAGACTTCAGGCTGAGATAGTTGCGACTCAAGTTGTTCACGTTCCGACTCAAGTTGGTCTAGTTGTGCGAGACTTGCCTCGGCGGTGCGTTCTAACTTTCGTAGCTCAGCCTTTTGAAATTTTTGGCGCTGGTAGTTGCTTGCGGCCGTGCCGACCTCCGACTTGGCTTCGGTGGAGATCGCTACGCGCTCGCCTTGACCTCCGGCCGAACCTTCACCGCTTCGCCGCATTCCGCCGGAAGCTGCGGCGCTTGCCGTACCGGTTAAGACACTCAACTCTGCCTCTCGTCGCTGCTGATAGTAAGAGTAGGGCCCAGGATAACTTTTAACCTCTGCCGCTTTATTCGGTTGCGGCTCAAGCGCGACAACACGACCGGCAAGGCTCTCAAGGAAGTGTCGGTCGTGCGATACAAACACAACCGTGCCACTGTAGTCGCGAAGTGCTTGCAGCAGCACATCCTTGGAGACGAGATCCAGATGGTTTGTCGGCTCATCGAGAACCAATAAGTTAATCGGGCGGAGCAACATACGGAGCATTGCCAGGCGAGTCCGCTCGCCTCCACTGAGAACGCCAAAAGGCTTGAAGATATCGTCACCTTTAAATAAAAATGCGCCCAAAAGGTCACGTACCGCGGGCTGAACCTCGGTAGGCGCCGCCCTTTCAATTATACTCAGAACAGTATCCTCAGGTTGGAGCTCGTCCAACAGGTCCTCGGAAAAAAACCCAATGTGTACATCTTTGCCCCATGCGAGCGAGCCGCTATACCGTTGATCACGGTGGGCAAGAATACGCATGAGGGTAGACTTGCCAGCCCCGTTAGGGCCTACCAAAGCGACCTTTTCACCACGCTCAAACTCAAGATTAAGGTTCTCGATCACCCGCAGCTCCGAGCCGTTCTCACCGTTGTAGCTGCGCGCGATGTTGGCCAGTTCCACCACCGGGCTTCCACTGCGAGGCGGCGCCGGGAGCCGGAGTTTAATGGGGCGGAACCCTTCTGGAAGTTCAATAGGCGTTATGCGTTCCAGTTCTTTTACGCGACTCTGAACCAGCTTGGCCTTGGAAGCGTTGTAGCGAAAACGCGTGATAAAATTTTCAAGTTTGCGAATCTGGTCTTGTTGCCGCTCATAATCTGCGGTCAACTGCTGTAGATCCTCTGCTCGTCTCTGTTCATAGCGGGTGTAGTTTCCCTTATACCGCTTCAGTCCGGCCCCAAAAAGCTCAACTACCTCGGTTGCCCAGGCATCTAAGAAAAAGCGGTCATGCGAGACAAGCAGGACCCCGCCACGGTAGGCCAGTAAATATTCCAGCAGCCAGTTGCGAGTTTCGAGGTCGAGGTAGTTTGTGGGTTCATCCAAGAGGAGCACATCCGGTTCACGGAGCAGAATGCCAGCCAAAGCAATCCGCATTTGTTTACCCCCGGAAAAGGTTGAACAGTCCGACTCAAACTGATCTTCAAGGAAACCCAGCCCCCGCAGCACCTTGTGAATGCGTTCTTCACGCTCGTAGTAACCTGAAGACTCTATTTGCTCTTGCACATCATGCAGCCGGGACAGCTCGGCCTGCAGCTGACGATCATTGTCCGAAGAAAGCTGCTCGAGCCGCGAGGTAACCTCCGCATGTTCATCAGCAAGGGCATGCC
>JAIVHN010000323.1 GCA_020201015.1 Spirochaeta sp.
CTGTCTTTCCAAATCCGGGAAGTCTTGTTCCAGTGTCCCGTTGTACCTGTCGTGGGCCTCACGGGCTTCCCACACCGCAGACTCGCCCTGCTCGTACTCCGGCTCCAGCGGAACAATGCGCACTCACGGCCTGGCAATCCTGTTACTTTTTTGCTATCTTTTCGTTTGGACAATCAGTGCGACATTTTTCTATGTAGTACTCCTGTAGATGCTATAGGAGGAACAGATGGGGCAGATCATGGAACTATCGCCGGAACAGTTAGAAAGCATAGGCAGATACGTACGTGGCAACCTCTCGGCCTGGCTGGGTGAGATCTACACCCAGCGTGACATGCAGCTCACCGAACGCATGGTGCGGGTGGAAGAAGAGCTCAAGACCCAACGCGAGCTCATGCAGCAAGGCTTCGCCCTTATGGAAAAGCGTTTCGAACAGGTCGACAAGCGCTTTGAGACAGTTGATAAACGCTTTGAGGACATGGCCAAGAGCATAGATCAACGCTTTCAGCAGGTTGATAAACGCTTTGAGCATATGGCTGCGATCATGGACCAACGCTTTGAGCATATGGCCACCAGTATGGACCAACGCTTTGAGTCAATGGACAAACGCTTCGAGGACATGCACCGCTATAGCAACCGCTGGTTCACGGTGATCACCATCATGTTGGGAATCATCACGCTTGGCGGTGGGATACTGGGATATCTGGGGCTACAATAAGGAGCCCCTCCGCTAAAAGTTGCCCCCGCCGCTTGAAGTCGCCCCGCCGCTTACACCACCCCTTGATCCAGCATCGCCTCGGCCACTTTTTTGAAGCCCGCGATGTTGGCTCCTAAGACGTAGTTGCCCGCGCTGCCGTACTCAGCCGCCGCCTCGGCCGCCGCCGCGTGAATTGCTCGCATAATGCCCTGCAGGCGACCGTCGACTTCCTCGGCAGGCCAGGAGAGTCGCATTGCATTTTGTGACATCTCTAAGCCACTGGTGGCAACCCCACCGGCGTTCGCAGCCTTACCGGGGCCAAACAGCGCACCCGCTTTCAGGAACACATCCACCGCCTCCGGCGAGCAGGGCATGTTAGCGCCTTCGCACACCAAGCGGCAGCCGCCCTTAACCAAGACCTCGGCATCTGCCTGCTCAATCTCGTTCTGTGTTGCCGACGGAAAGGCCGCGTCACATTCCACAATCCAGGGGCGTTCGCCCTCCACGTAGGTGCAGCCGAACTCATTGGCGTACTCTTTAATGCGGCCACGGCGAATGTTTTTCAGCTCCATGACCCACTCAAGCTTCTCCTCGGTAATACCCTCGGCGTCGTGAATAAACCCGGCCGAGTCCGAAAGCGTGACCACCTTAGCGCCCAGCTCCACAAGCTTCTGCGCCGTGAATTGAGCAACGTTACCGCTACCCGAGACCACCGCCGTCTTGCCCTCGTAGTCCGCGCCCTGCGCCGCCAGCATCTCACGGCCAAAGTAGACCGCTCCGTAGCCGGTGGCCTCGGGCCGAATCAGCGAGCCGCCCCAGCCCAGGCTCTTGCCTGTGAGCACCCCGGTGAACTCGTTAGCTATGCGCTTGTACTGCCCAAACAAATAGCCAATCTCGCGTGCCCCAACCCCAATATCGCCAGCCGGGACATCGGTGTCTTTTCCTATGTGGCGCGCAAGCTCGGTCATGAAGGACTGGCAGAAGCGCATGACCTCGCCGTTACTTTTGCCTTTGGGGTCAAAGTCCGAGCCGCCCTTCCCACCGCCAAGCGGCAGCGTTGTGAGCGCATTCTTAAACACCTGTTCAAATGCCAGAAACTTGAGAATGCTTGCGTTCACCGTCGGGTGGAAACGCAGGCCACCCTTGTAGGGGCCAAGCGCGCTATTGAACTGAATGCGATATCCGCGGTTCACCTGTACATGCCCACGGTCGTCGACCCACGGTACGCGGAACAACATCATCCGCTCCGGCTCCTCCAGGCCGTCGTAGGCGGGCTGAATCTCCGGGGGCAGGCTTGCTGCGAGCTCATCATGGTCGAGGTCGTGGCACATATGCGTTAGGTAGGCCTGAGATACACCCAATCGGCGCGCCTCGGCCACCGCCTCATCTACCGTAAAATGCGTCGGGTGGGCGCGCCGCCGCAATGCATCCAGCACCACAACATCGACCCCCTCAAGCAACCCGTAACTTTCGTCCGGAATAGCACTGCAGTCGGTAAGATACGCAAAGCGGCCAAAGCGATACCCATAAATCCTGCGTTTTCCATGCATGATAGGAATCGGCAGCACCCGCGCGTCGCCCACCGCTACCGCCTCGCCGTTAAGAACGTGGCTCTCTACCTGCGGTCGCCCCGCCGTCCAGTGCTCCGGATCCATGATGTATGCAAAAGTGCGGCGCAACCCCGCCATGGTGTACTCGCTACCGTAGGCCGGTAGCGGCCGCTCCCAGGTGAAGACCCGCAGGTCGTCAATACCGTGTGTGTGATCCGCATGCCCGTGGGTAAAGAGCACCGCGTCGATTGTGCTCAACTCCGCCGCCAGCGCCTGCTGCCGCAGATCCGGCCCCGCATCTACTAAAACTCGCGCGCCCTGAAACTCTACCAGAATTGATGCCCGCGACCGTTTATTTCGCGGGTTCTGCGAGCGGCAGACCGCACACTCACAACCGATAACCGGAACCCCGTTTGATGTACCCGTACCTAAAAATCGAATCTTCATATTGGGTCGATGCTATCACAAGCGGCCGCCTCATGGTAGAGTGTGGCCATGAACTCAGACACCAAGAACATAGCCCTCATTACCGGCGCCTCGGCTGGCCTCGGCCGCGAGTTTGCCAAGCAGATTGATACCGAGTACGAACTTGATGAAATCTGGCTCGTTGCCCGCCGCGAGGACAAGCTCCAGGAAGTTGCCGCCGAGCTGACTCGCGCACGCGGTGTCCCCGTTGTCGCAGACTTAGTCGATGTCTCAGGCTGCGGCGTTGTCCGCGCCAAGTTAGCGGCCGAGCAACCCTGCGTCAAACTCTTTGTGAACAATGCTGGCTTCGGCCGCTACGGCCGTTTTGGCGATGTCGCCAAGGATCCACAACTCGAGATGATCGATCTCAACGTTCGCACCCTCACCGAACTTAGTTACGATCTATTGCCGTATCTGAACACCGGCTCAAGTATAGTGCAGGTCGCCTCTCTTGCAGGCTTTGTGCCTATAGCGAACCACGCCGTGTACGCCGCCACCAAGGCCTATGTGCTAAGCTTCTCGGCCGCGCTCGCCGCCGAGCTTGAGGACCAGGGGATTCGGGTTCACGCGCTGTGCCCCGGCCCGGTCGCCACCGAGTTTGCAAATGTTGCCTCGGAAGGCAAACGCCAACGCATGAAAGGCGCCCAGGAAGCCCCCGCCGTTGTGGCTGGCTGCCTACGCGACCTCGAGCGCGGCAAATGGTTCTCGCTGCTGACCTGGCGCTGGCGCGCCACCGCCCTGGC
>JAIVHN010000043.1 GCA_020201015.1 Spirochaeta sp.
ACTACACTGTGCCCAAAAAAGGGCTCACATATCTTAGCCGACTCAAGGTGAGGAAGTGCCGAAAATACCGCATCACAGTCGGCACCGGCCGCGTACTTTGTATCTACGAACCGAGCATTAGTGGGCTGCATTTTCTCAACTATACGTGGGGTCAGAGCCGGGTCATGATCCAGTACCTTTGTCCCCTGAACCGATCCGGACACCGCCAGAATTTCATCTATCTCGGAGTGTTCGGCAAGAATTCGAAGCAATGAAGCTCCGGCGTAACCGGTTGCACCAAGAACACAGACCTTCATACCTAATCCTCTATCCCGGGAATGCTCTCCCGTAGTTTGTTTTGTAGTAGCACTGCATCGGACTCGGAACGCAAAACAATGATAACCGTATCGTCTCCGGCAATTGTACCTATAACATACCGAGTAAAAAGGTTGTCAAGCGCAATAGCTACGCTGTCGGCGTGTCCTGTTAGTGTGCGCATAACTCCGATGTTGCTGGAGAACTCGAGCGACACATATCCTCGTTGCAGGTCTTTATTGAAGTTCGTCTCCGACTCGCGGAGTTCTTCCTCACTGGGCAGGGTGTAGTGATACCCGTCACCACCTCGGGCAATCTTGCCAACCTGCAGGAGTTTCAGGTCGCGCGATAGCGTTGCTTGGGTAATCTTGAAACCCATGCCGTGAAGATGGTCAAGCAGTTCATCCTGACTTGTGATACGGTGGTCTCGAATAATCTTTTTTATGCTCTGCAGTCGCTCGTTTCGTTCCTTCACGCGCCGCCCCTGAATGGTTATTCCATATGAGCGTATAAATTTGCGTGGAAGCCGGATTTTGTCAAGCGCGTCGTGCGGTCTGACGATATTATTCGAAGAGGGTGATGAATATTCATGTCGGGTGAGTCAAGTAGCGATGCTCTAATACAGGTAGAAGTGGCCTCAGATTCTCTTAGTGCTAACGCGGAGTTTATTCCTGCGCGAGGGGAAGGACGTCCGTTATCGATGGAGTATGTCGAGCACCGCCTTAGTGAAGCTGGGGTAACGAACGGCGTACTATGGGACGTTATACAAGACGCAATTGCTGCATGCACCGACGAGAAGCGGAGAATTGCGGATCTCACAATTGCACGAGGTTCGGCTCCTGAGCCCGATCTACCCGAACGAATCATCCTCATGGACCGTTTCGCGGCTGTAGCTCGTGAAAGCCTGCCTGCCGCCACCTCGGATGTGCAGGAGCAACCGGAAATGGATTCTGCGTCTCGGTCTCGGGTTGACTACAAAGCCATAAGCCCTTACGTCATTGTTCGACGTGGTGAGGAACTCGGACGGGTTGAGCAGGAGATGATCGGCACCGACGGTCTTGGGGTGAACAACAAGCAACTCCAACGACCTGTAGCTGCCGTTCTGAAGCTGGAGCCGGGCAAGAACATAGAAGTTCGTGACAACGAAGTGTATGCGTTGAAGAGCGGACAGTTTCAGGTGCGGGGCAAGGTATTTTCGATTGAAGAAACACTTGAGATCTCCGGAGAGGTCGGATACCGAACAGGAAATATCAATTTCCCGGGCAATTTGGTTCTTGCTGGTGAGGTAAAGGACGGATTTCGCATCTGGGTTGGCGGGAGTATTTACGCGAAGGCAACAGTAGATGCCCACGAAATTTTTGCTCGCGGCGAGATTCTGGCGGCTGAAGGGATTATTGGTCGTGGGAACGCGACCGTCCGCGCGGTCAAAAAGATAACTGCAAAATTCATTGAGAACTGTCTTGTAGAGTCGAAATCCTCGATCTATATCAAGAACAGCGTTGTAAACTCTAAGATCGCGGCACTTGACCGGGTAGTTATGGGCGACACGGGAAAGATTGTTGGTTCGGAGATTCGTGCTGTTGAAGGGGTTACCGCCCACCAAGTTGGAAACTCTGCGGAAATCCCGACAACCATAGTGTGTGGTGTCGACTTCATTGTTGAACGCATGCTTTCTCAGATGCAGGAGCAACATCAACAGCTTATGACGCGCGTGCAGGCGCTGCGGGTTCAGTTTTCAGACGATCCGCGGCAGAAGCTTGCCGCGCAGATTAGGGCTTTTGAAACTCGCGCGCGGGAGCTCTCAAACAAAATGGCTGGCATGATCGATAGACTGGATCGCAATGAGTCTGCAGAGTTGCGAGTTCTCGGAACGATTTATCCGGGTGTGAGAATTACGATCTGCCGGGCGCAACTTGCAATTACTGAAAAAAAACCGGCGGTTGTTTACTCACTTGACCGCGTCTCCGGGCGCATCGTGGAGTCAAAAATTGAACGGTAGCCCCCAGGCTGATGTACTCTAAATCGGAGTTACGTAGGTCCGTGAGAAAAGAAAGAATATACAATCCCCTTGGAAATGCTCCCATCTACACCTATCCGGAACTCGACTCAACGATGCTGGAAGCAGAACGTCTTATTCGCAAGGGGGCAGGACACGGTACGGTTGTGGTTTGTGAGTATCAAACTGCTGGCAGGGGGCGCGGCGAGGCCTCGGTTTGGGATGCCGAACAGGGTAGTTCCTTGCTTGCTACGGTCGTGCTATCGCCGGAGGGAAAAGGCTCTACCGGCTGCGCGCCGGTGGAACCGCTGCTGTTGCCCCTCATAACCGGTTTAGCGGTAGCCGAGGCGGTTGAAAGCATAGTTGCCGACGAGGCGGATGCAAGCGTTCAGGTGAAGGCTGAAATTAAATGGCCGAATGATGTCTTTATTGGTGGGCGTAAGGTTGCCGGGGTATTGTGTCGCGCTCGAGCCGGGCTGGTACTTGCCGGTTTCGGAGTAAACTGCCTTCAGACATCCTTCCCTGAATCCATAGAAAAGACGGCCGCATCGCTGTTCAGCGCCGCTGGCGTGCGCATCAATCCTCGTGCATTGCTACCTCAGGTGTTGCGCCGCTTATCCGCCGGTCTCTGTGGGCACGATATCCCGTCGAAAATTGAGAAGCGACTGCTTGGGCTTGGCCAGCACATTACTATAGCCTCCACATCGGCTCCGGAAGGTCCTCGATTCAACGGTACATTACTTGGACTCGATAGTGATGGGGCTTTGCTGTTTTTGCCGACAGGAGCACAGCATCCAATGCGCATGATAAGCGGACGTATAACACTTCGCGCTCATGAGTAAGTGGCGGGTGATCTGTAGATATGCTTAGCTTACAAAACAGATTGGATCGTAAAGCTGAGAGCGTATCGAGGCTGATACGGTTCTTGATGCGCTGTGTCCAGGGCGTGTAGCACTCAAGATCAGTACGCGCCGGTCAAACAGCCCATCCACAAGCGTAGTTTGGGCGGGGCCATAGCTCGGGCCCAAGCTAAGTCGTGAATCAGCACTGTAGAGAACTGCGGAGGCGCTGTTGGTGGCTGGAGCTAAGGCACCGATATCCAATGCAGAGTCGCCCTTTTCAACTCGTAGTGATTCAGCAATTCCATACCGTGGATAAGAATTCATGAGCATGATTTCCGACTGTTTTTGCAGAGGATGAGTGGCGTAGACCACAGCGCCGGATGGAGCCCGGAACGAAAAACAGGTAAAGTTGTGTTCTCCGGCAAATCCGGCAGGAGCCTTAAAATCAAACTCCAGTTCAATAAAAAGCTCTGGCGCCCCGTCGAAAAAAAGATATCGAACACTGAGCTGCGAGGTTGCGAGATCATCACCTGCAAACGCAAATCTCGCGGCCAACCCGCGAGCAAACTCCGACTCGATCGACACCACACCGCGTGCTTCAAGCGCGATTCCCTGCGAACCCATGGAAAACTCGGCAATAGGGCGTATTCCGTATAGTACGGTCTCCCCGGAAACCCTGAGTTCGGATGGTGCGCCTTCTGTGCAACGAAGTTCAAGTTCGCCTTCACTCAGCGACGACTCACCCTGCATGCTCGCGACTACTTGATAACGGCTTGATAAATTTCCAGTCTTTTGGGAGCGGTTTATGCTGTTCTCGGATTGGCTGTCCGGCATTCTTGCTACGCTTAACCAGGTGTCAAGGATGTTGAGCGGCGACCGCGGCTCACGGAGCGCAAGAACTCTGTAGAGTCTAGCTGGCGCCAGTGGGTCTCCTGCCTGCGCGTGTAGCGGAGTAATGCTTCGTTCGGGGTTGAGTTCGGCTTTGGGTTCGATGGTGTGAGGAAGGCGTAGGTCGACAAGTCGTATCCGTGACCGAATCTTTGCCGAAGCGCCCGTTTCACGGAAAAAGTGTATTAGGAGCTCCACACTCTCTTCGTCGGTGACAAGCGCGTGCAGCACGAGATAGTGTCCGCGGTGGGCCGCGATGCGACAGAGGTCGCGGCCAATTTGGCGTAGCCGCCGCGGTTTTACTCGTTCACCGCCACCGGGTGCTAAAAAACGCCGAAGCGGAGCCGTCGTGAGAATGCCCTGTCTGTACCCGACAAGCTGTTCACCCTTGCGGATTTGTCGCTTGCCCAGTACAAACGGAACATCAAGTGCTCGGTAAGCGACGTCCGCCTCTCTGCGCTCGGCATCACACCACGGTGGGATTACTGCGCAGCGGGCCCTGCTCACCAGACGCGCGTCGGACTCAATCACCGCGGGGCGACCTTTATCCGGTGAGTCACTATGGGTTCCTATCTCGCGGGCAAGTTCCTCCATAGTGAGGAGTGAATGGGGAATTTTGCTATAACCTGCCGATGCAAGCTGGTCACCGGCGGTTATCCGTGCTCTAAAAGCACTGGCAAGGCCGGAGGCCCGCAGTTCGGCTTCTGACAAGTTCCAAACCAAGGGGCCGCGGCCCCAGAATTCAGCGGATCCCAAAAAGGTTAGTAACCGCGCCAGCACACGGCCAGCATCAGCAGGGTTTGGTATGTTGGGAGTTATCAGGACTGTAATTTCCGACTGCTGTGGCATAGTGACCTTTTAGCACGTTCCTCGGCGTTATGGGAATTCGGCATACTTGTCTACGAGGGAAGCTTATCATGCAAAGCCGAAAAAATACCTATTGATGAAGCGGCAATTCCTTAGTATGTTATTGCTTGTTAGTCCACAGAATAATCTTTGTTCGCAAAACAAAACCAACAGTCAGGTTAAAGAGGGAGACATATGGCGAAACAACTTAAGTTTGACGAAGAAGCGCGGCGCGCGCTATTACGAGGCGTTGAGAAACTTTCAAACGCAGTTAAGGTTACTCTTGGCCCCAAGGGACGAAACGTCCTTCTCGACAAGAAGTTCGGTGCACCGACCGTTACCAAAGACGGTGTCTCGGTTGCAAAAGAGATCGAACTCGAAGATCCTTACGAAAACATGGGTGCTCAGCTTCTTAAAGAGGTTGCGACCAAGACCAACGATGTAGCCGGTGATGGAACAACTACCGCTACCGTTCTTGCTTACAGCATGGTTAAGGAAGGGCTCAAGAGCGTTGCTGCCGGTATCAACCCCATGTACCTCAAGCACGGAATGGATAAGGCAGTTACGATTTCAATAGACGAAATCGCCAAGTTGGCCAAGACCATCAAGGACAAGGAAGAGATTGCACAGGTCGCTTCTATCTCGGCCAACAACGACATGGAGATTGGTAACGAGATTGCCTCGGCTATGGAGAAAGTTGGTAAGGACGGTGTTATAACTGTTGAAGAGTCCAAGACTATTGAGACCACCACCGACTTTGTTGAGGGTATGCAGTTTGATCGGGGATATGTATCACCGTACTTCGCTACGAATCGCGATAACATGACGACGCTGTTTGAGAATCCATACATTCTGATCCATGACAAAAAGATTTCAAGCATGAAGGATCTGCTTCCAATTTTGGAGAAGGTTGCTCAGGCATCCAAGCCAATATTGATTATTGCCGAAGACATTGAGGGTGAGGCTCTTGCAACTCTGGTTGTGAACGCGCTTCGCGGAACGCTGAACGCCTGTGCCGTGAAGGCTCCGGGTTTTGGTGACCGTCGCAAGGCAATGCTAGAAGATATTGCAATCCTCACAGGTGGACAGGTTATCTCGGAAGAGCTTGGTCTAAAGCTTGAGACTACCGACATCAGCCAGCTCGGTACGGCCCAGTCGGTGAAGGTGAACAAAGAAAACACCACCATCATCAACGGCGCTGGTAAGCAGCAAGACATCAAGGAACGCATTGGTCAGATTAAGGCACAGATCGAGGACACGACCTCGGACTACGACGCCGAGAAGTTGCAGGAACGACTTGCTAAACTTGCCGGTGGTGTTGCTGTCATCAATGTGGGTGCCGCTACCGAAGTTGAGCTTAAAGAGAAAAAGCATAGAGTCGAAGATGCACTCTCTGCTACCCGCGCTGCAATTGAAGAAGGCATCATCCCGGGTGGTGGTGTAACCTTGGTCCAGATAATTGAAGCACTTGAAAAGGCCGACACGTCTTCAATGAGCCAAGATGAACTGGTTGGGTTTAAGATTGTCACTCGAGCTCTTGAGGAGCCAATCCGCCAGATAGCAACCAACGCCGGTCTGGACGGCTCGATCATTGCCGAACGGGCAAAGAACGAGAAAAAAGGCATTGGTTTCGATGCGTCAAAGATGGAATGGGTTAACCTAGTTAAGGCTGGAATTATTGATCCGGCCAAGGTTGCTCGATCTGCACTGCAGAACGCAGTATCTATCTCCGGACTCCTACTTACTACCGAGTGCATTATCACCGATATCCCCGATCAAGATGACGGTGGAGCCGGTGCTGGTGGCGCCGGTATGGGTGGAATGGGAGGCATGGGAGGCATGGGCGGCATGATGTAAGCCGTTCAGCTCCACTCACGAGACAATTTGGCATAAAAGTTTCAGGGGAAGCCGCTCGCTTCCCCTGTTTCGTTTTCGGGGGAAGATAATGCGTAGAGATGAGTTTGTATTTACAATTGGATATCAGGCTGATGCCGCTATTGTCGACCGGGCTGCAATGAAAAAGTATGCTAAGCTCGGTACCATGGAGCTTCTGGATCTTGGCCTCTACAGGGCCGCATTCTGCTCTGCCTTATATTCGGAAAACGACGACGAGATGAAGGAGTTCCTTCATTCTTTTGCGGAAAAAACCGGGATAAAGTCCGACACCGCCGACGATCTTAAACGACTGTTTGGTGTCTATCCCACCTCTGACGTAAACAAGACCCTTCTTATATAAAAAGCTTTCTCAGGAGAATACTGCCTGAAATTGTCTTAGGTTGACCAGCCGATAGCCGTTGTGCTAACGTTGCGAAAATCCGCACAAGCGAGGATGTAGATTATGATTGCTTCATTATTAGAGAATATGGCTACCCTTCAGGCAGGGGGCGCAGCGTCTATGGCGCCGACCCTAATCACGTTTGGCCTCGTATTCCTTATCTTTTACTTTCTTATTATTCGACCACAGAACAAGAAACAAAAAGAAACCAAGGCAATGCTTGAATCTTTGAGCAAAGGTGATCGAGTAGTGACTATTGGAGGAATCCGTGGCATTGTTCATGCCGTAAAAGACGACGTTGTTATCGTGCGAGTTGATGGAGAGGCTAAGTTGGAGTTCAACAAAAGCGCGGTCTCAACGGTTCTCGACAAGAAAAAGAACGCCGGTGGCGGAAAGAGCAAAGA
>JAIVHN010000044.1 GCA_020201015.1 Spirochaeta sp.
GTTTGACGACTCCGGCAGGGCGGTGTTTCCGGCCATCACACCCGTACCCGATGATCCCTTTCTCCAGGCTGTCGGCAGGTCGGCCCGCAAATGGGCGGTGCTTGTAGACTCTTTAGGGGACCCGCGCCTCCTTCTGAACACTGGCGATTTCCTACGTGCGGCGCTGTTCGCCCCCGGAGAGTTTGAACCTCGTGAGCATTGTCACCGTCCTATTGTTGTGCGTGAACCGCATGCTCGACTAGGAAGCATTATCCCGCGTCTGCGGGTGGACCCGGAGTACACTGGGGACGATGTTGTAGACGACGACGTTATTCTGCTGTGGACCGACCAACATCGAATTATTACCGGCTCGGACGTGCTTGGCCGGCTGCTACGAGGCATTGTGCGGGTAGAAAGTGACGGCTCACATTTGTAGAGAACACCACGGATCAGGCTGTTGTGTTGCATTTTGGTGTGATAGACTTAAACTATCATCCGGGGAACTTTTTTTGCAATGTTAGAGGGGGAGGCCTATGTACCGCGGACGAGTGATAAAGAAGGGAGCCGCGTATATCGCGCTCACGGTGGCGACACTTTTTGTTTTGTCGTTTGTGGCCTGTGGGGCGGAGGAGCCAGCGGCGCCGTCCATGACGGATCCCGCTACCCAGACACCGGAGCCCCAAGCTGTTTCTATTTCCCCTGAGCAAATTCCCCCCGCCTTAGTTGCGTTCCTCACCGGGGATGTGTTTCGGCGCTTCGTACCTGAAGACGCCTGGGATTACGTCGATATCGGAGATGAGCTTGAGATTGGTGAAACCATTCGGGTAGGCGAGGGCGCCTATGCGGAGTTACAGTTTGGCGACTTTGCGGTTGTGCGCGTAGACGGCAACACCGAGCTCCGCCTTGAAGACATTGTGTACAGTAGCGACCGAAACAAGGTTGCTTTAGATGTTGCCCATGGTTCGGTTATGAGCCGGGTCGACCAGATCACTGGCGGGGACCGCTTTCGCGTTCGCACACCAACTGCGGTTGCCGGTGTTCGTGGTACTAGTTTTGAGGTGCGCGCCACCGAGACAGGTGAGACCGAGGTAACGGTGCGCAGTGGCCGTGTTGCTGTAGTGCCACCGGCAGTTGCAGAGATGGAAGACCGCGCCGAGCAGGAAGAAGACCCGGAGGTACGAGCCGAACTCCAGCGCTACGTTACTGAGATAGAAGAGACCTCCATGGTGGAGGAATCTCAAGAAGCCACTGTCGATGTAGCCGCTCTGCAGGCAGTGGAGCAGCGCGTGCGTGCGGTTCAACAAAGCATAGATGAAGCCGAGGCCGCAATCCCGGTAGAGGCAAGCGTAGAGCAGCGGCGTGAGCTGCGTCGAGCTGCCGTGCAGGAAAGCGTCACCGAGGCGCGCGTTGAGGCCGAACGCGACCCGGCCCCTGCCCCTCTGCAAACTCGACCGGCCGACGAAGAACGCCTACAACGTATAGAGCAGGTCGACCGCATTCAAATGATCCCGCTTGCCGAGATCGCTATGCGACCGGCCGCACCACCCGAGCCTGAACCAGAGCCAGAGCCAGAGCCTGAACAGGACCCCGAGCCTACACCCGAGCCAGAGCCTGCTCCAGTGGTCCCGGCACCGGCGGCACGCCCGGCACCGGCCCCCACGCCTACACCCGAGCCAGAGCCCCAGCCGGAACCCGTACCGGAGCCCGAACCAGCACCTGAGCCAATTGAACGGCGCGTGCAGGTTTCAGACGGACCGCTTGTGGGCGTAAGCGTTTCTACGGGTGGTGTCACCGTCAGTGCCGACCGCGCCGGTACGGTGCGCGCACATGCTCGCGGCGGCAACCAGCTCTGGAGCGTAAACACCAACAACAGCCCCAACGAAAACTCTATACCGGTTGTGCATAACAACCGAGTGTACTTTTCCGGAGCGCGGGAGTTGCTGGTTGTAGATCTTACGAGTGGAAACACAGTTCTACGTCAGGACCTGAACTCCGCCGAGGCCCACCTCTTTGGCCGCCGTGTAATTCTTAGCGGAAACCAGGTGCTGTATCCTGCAAATGATGAACTGCGGGTGCTCAATCGTGACGGAGCGGTGCAACGTAGCATCTCTCTTCCCAGCACCAGCGGCATGAGTCCGGCTGTAACAAACGGAAGAGTTGTGCTGGCCGACAACCAGGGTGAGGTGCTTGTGCTGGGCCTGTCTAACGGCGCCGTGCAGCAACGCATTGGGACCGGTGCGGTACAGCCGGTAGCCCATGCTCCAGCGGTTGACGGTAATACAGTATTTCTAGCTGGGCGGCGTGGGAACGCGGCTGCGGTAGATATAGCAAGCGGCACGGTACGCTGGGAACGCGAGCTTGAAGCAGGCGGAAAGGTGGGTGTTTACACCGACCCAGTACTCAGTGCAACCGGAGTGTTCTATTACGGTGGCGGCAGACTGTTTGCGCTCAGCAAGGCAAATGGACAGAATCTCTTTGTGCCGGTGCCCAACGTAACAACACCACCATTAATCCACGGGACCACCTTAGCTTACGGAACCGGCAACACCTTGGTGGTTGCCACCGCCACCAACGGCGCCGTGCGCCACCGCGTCCCCATTGCGGCAACTGCCGCCGGGCGCCCAGCCTTTGACGGTGAGTTCTACTACGTAGGCACCCAGGGCGGCGAGCTCCTGGTGCTGAACCCCGAGGGCTTTTAGGGCTCTCGGGCGGGCCAGCCGCGGCCCGCTCGTAAGCGGCGGTTCTCCGGGTGCGTGGCGTGGCCGCCACTGCCCGCGCGCGACCGGACGCGAAGCTGGGCGCATCATTTGTCGCCGCTATAGTGTGAAAACATAGTTTTCTGCCAAAAAAGCCCTATATATAGCGTTATTTCGGTGGTTTTTTAGGTGCACGTAGTGACAGCCCAGTAAACTTTTGCTATCCTTGCATTCGCGGTGGCCAGGTGAAGTCTGGTGAAAATCCAGCACTGTCGCGCAACGGTTAAAGTCCGATCTCTGGTCATATGTCCCCCGGACCCGCAGGCTCGCGTCAAGCAGGATTAACGTTTCTTCAGACGTCCTAGCTGGAGCCTATCTTTGTATCCTTTAAGGAGGGTGGGCATGGTTACTTCCAGCCTTGTTTCTTCCATTATTAAGCGCGACGGTTCCTCCGTCGAGTTCCAACCGGTCAAGATTACCAACGCGCTTGCGAAAGCGGGTGCTTTTTCTGGGGAGTTTGGCACAGTCGAGGCTGGCGATCTCACCGAACAAACCCTCGAACGGATTCGCAACCTCAATTCAGCCGAGCTGACAGTTGAGCAGGTCCAAGATTTAGTCGAGGAGGTACTGCTTGAATCCCCTTTCAAGACAACTGCCAAGGCCTACATTCTGTATCGTGAGAAGCACGCCCAGCAGCGCAAGCGCGACATCTTCAAACGGCGCCTCCATTTGAAACCGTTCGAGTACCCCGAGCTTGCAGAATACGTGGACTCGGTCCGGCACTCGTACTGGATTCATACGGAGTTTAACTATACATCCGATATCCAGGACTTTAAGGTCAATGTTACGGATGCGGAACGCTCGGCAATTCGAAAGGTAATGCTGGCGATTGCGCAGATCGAGGTATCGGTCAAGACGTTCTGGGGAGACATCTTTAAGAGATTGCCAAAACCGGAAATCGGCTCGGTCGGCTATACCTTTGCCGAGAGTGAAGTACGGCACCACGACGCCTATTCCCACCTCCTGGAAATTCTTGGTTTGAACCGGGAGTTTGAGGGAATCAGAAACATCCCCTGCATCATTCAACGGATTCGCTATCTGGACAAGACAAATGCCCTTGCCCAGGGGGAAGAGCCGGAAGAATACACTCTGGCAATACTGCTGTTTGCTCTGTTTATTGAGCACGGCTCGCTGTTCTCCCAGTTTCTCATCATCATGTCATTCAACAAGCACAAAAACCTCTTGAAGGGGATTTCCAACGCCGTAGAAGCGACATCGAAAGAAGAACAGATCCACGGGCTTTTCGGGATTGACCTGGTTAATATAATCCGGGATGAGCACCCCGAGTGGTTCACCCCGCGGATGAGTAACACCATTGCAACCCTGGCGCGGGAAGCGTACAGCGCCGAAGAAGCAATCATCGACTGGTTCTTTGAGGACGGAGAGCTGGATTTTCTCCCCAGTCAGCAGGTAAAAGAGTTCGTGAAAAACCGCCTCAACATCTCCCTGGAAAAGGTGGGTGAACAGCCGCTCTTTGAGGTCGACTCATCGCTGGTCGAGCAAACCGACTGGTTCGACGACGAGGTCGTTGCGACCAAGCACGGAGACTTCTTTGTAAAACGGTCTGTCAACTACAACAAGCGCGCCAAGAGTATTACCAGCGACGATCTTTTCTGAGGAGAAACATTATGGAATGGTTAAACGAACACAGCAGGTCTTTTCTTGCAAAAGGATATCTTACCGAAGGGGTAGACCCGGAACAGCGGCTCTCAGTAATTGCAACGGAAGCTGAACGAATCCTCCAGCGGCCAGGCTTCGCCGACAAATTCCTTGGTTACATGGCAAAAGGGTACTATTCGCTCTCGTCACCTATCTGGGCAAACTTTGGTATTCCGAAAGGGTTGCCTATTAGCTGTTTTGGTGGACATATCTCCGACACAATGAGCAGCATTATGTTTGCCCAGGCTGAGGCGGGGATGATGAGCAAGTACGGCGGCGGCACGTCGGGGTACTTTGGTGCTCTGCGTCATCGGGGGGCCCCGATCCGCTACAACGGCTCGTCCTCGGGATCAGTCCATTTTATGCAGCTGTTCGAGACGCTCATCAACGTGGTCAGTCAGGGTTCCACCCGGAGAGGCCACTACTCTCCTTACCTTCCCATTGACCACCCGGATATCGAGGAATTTTTGGACATCGGCACCGAGGGAAATCCCATTCAGGATCTCACCCATGGTGTGACGGTTACCGACTCGTGGATGCAATCTATGATCGATGGAGATTCCGAGAAGCGGCAGGTGTGGGCCAAGGTGATCCAGTGCCGGGTGGAAATTGGGTATCCGTATATCGTTTTTGTTGATACGGTCAATCGAAACACTGTCGATGTTTATAAGGACAAGGGCCTCAGGATAACCCATAGCAATCTCTGCTCGGAGATCGCTCTGCCGGACAACGATAACTGGTCCTTTGTGTGCGATCTGGCGTCAATGAATGTGCTACACTACGACGAGTGGAAAGAGACGGACGCGGTGGAGACGATGGTCTGGTTTCTGGACGCGGTGATGACCGACTTTATCACCAAACTGGCTCGGTTGCGGGACTCTGAAGACCCGGCGGATCGGGAGTCCTTTCACTACATGGAACGCGCCTACAATTTTGCTGTGGACAACCGTGCCCTTGGTCTGGGGGTTTTGGGATGGCATTCGTACCTGCAGTCAAAGATGATTCCCTTTGAAAGCATGGATGCCAAAAAGCTCAATGTGGAGATTTTCCGGTTCCTGAAGGACCGATCATACCGGGCATCGGCTGATTTGGCAGCGGAGTACGGCGAAGCTCCGGTGCTGGAAGGCTACGGGCGCCGCAACACCACGCTCAACGCCGTAGCACCGACAACCTCTTCGGCGTTTATTCTGGGTCAGGTTTCTCAGAGCATCGAGCCGATCTGGTCGAACTGTTATGTCAAGGATATTGACAAGATGAAAATCACCATTTTCAACCCGGCGCTGAAGCGGTTACTCAAGGAAAAAGACAAGGACACTCGTGCGGTCTGGACTGACATTCGCGACCACGACGGATCGGTACAGCACCTAGAGTTTCTCAGCCCTGAGGAGAAAGAAGTATTCAAAACCTTCAGCGAAATTGACCCGATGGAAGTTATTGACCAGGCGTCAACCCGGCAAATTCACCTTGATCAGAGCCAGTCCCTAAATCTCATGATAAATCCTGCAATGCCGACGAAAGAGATTAACAACCTCTATATTACCGCCTGGAAGACGCAGATCAAGACACTGTACTATCAGCACTCAACCAACGCTGCCCAGAAGTTCAGCCAGAGTAAGCTCTGCGGTACTGCGTGCGAGGCCTAGCGTCGTGACTCCGTGCGGCCTCTATCGTCGTGACTCCGTGCGGCCCGAAAGGATATGCATGTGATAGACACAATGAAAAAGCGACGGTCGGTGCGCACATTTGAGGATAAACCTCTGCGGCCTGCTGATCTCAGTTTTGTTCAAGCACAGACCGTCCAGCTTGGCGAGACCACTGGCCCTTTTGGCCACCGAGTTCGCCCGGACTTCCGCATTGTTCAAGGTGGACGTAGCTCAGGCGGTGAGCGTATTGGCACCTACGGAGTCATTCGCAATGCGCAGGCCTTTGTGGGTGTTGTTGTAGAGAACAAACCTGGGGCGATGGTGGATGTTGGCTACCTTTTTGAGGGATTCATTCTGGACGTAACTGCGCAGGGGCTCGGCACCTGCTGGCTTGGTGGCACCTTTAACCGCAAGACGCTGTCCGGACGCGTGAAGGTGAATGAGGGTGAAGTCCTACCTATTATTACCCCGCTGGGCTACCCGCGCGCGCAGGCTGGCATGCAGGAGCGGTTCATGCGCAAAGTTGCCGGGTCAGACCAACGCAAACCCTTTAGCAAGCTCTTTTTTGCCGGTGAGTTCTCGTCACCGCTTGAACCAGATGCAGCGGGCGACTGGGCCGAGCCGCTGGAGATGGTGCGCATAGGGCCCTCTGCCTCAAACAAACAACCCTGGCGCGTGGTGCTAACACCCGCAGCCGCTCCCGCTGCCAGCGCGGCCCCCGATGGCGCGCCCACCGAAGGACCCCAGCAGGCGCATCTCTACCTCAGCCGCACCCCGGGATACATGGGCAACAAGCTCGGCTTTGACATGCAACGCATAGACATGGGCATTGCCATGCTGCACCTTGAACGGGCGTGGGCCGCACGCGGCCGGACGGGTTCCTGGAGCTTTGAGGATCCGGGGCTCACCCCGCCGGATGAACATACCGAGTTCATAGCTACATTTGCTGTGGACGGCGTGCATAATGCTAGTGCCGGGGACGCTGACCACCCGCAAAAAGGGGAAGGCTGATGTACGTATCACCTGAGCTTGAAGCCAAGGTGGAGCGCTTGCTCCAGGTCAAGGTTGACGGTCTGGCCGAGCGGCTTGGCATTGAGTATCTTCATTTTGCCCCGGACCTGTTCACCGGGCGAATGCCGGTAGACGAACGCACCTTCCAGCCTGCTGGCTTGCTGCACGGCGGCGCCTCGGTTGCACTTGCCGAGACCTTGGCCTCGGTAGGGACGGCGCTCCTTGTAGATGATTCACGCTACACCGCGGTGGGCATGGAAATTAACGCCAACCATCTGCGTCCGGTTCGCAGCGGCTTTGTCACGGCCGAGGCCCGCCCCATTCACCACGGAAAGAGTAGCTATGTTTGGAATATCGATATTTTTGACGAACGAAAACGCCGGGTCTGTGTTTCACGTTGCACCGTCGCGGTGGTAGCACTACGCAACGGCGGCTAAAGGAGCTTCCCCGATGTTGGACTACAGAGAACGCTCACCAGGCGAGGGGCAGCCGCAGCCCACAACCCCGGCCACAACCCCGGCGGGCAACGTCATTATGCTGCATGGCTTTGGCGCAAATGCCGCCGACCTCTACCCGCTGCAGGGCGTGGTCGACCCCGCTGGCCGATATCGCTGGGTCTTCCCGGAGGCGCCGTACAGCAGCCCTATGTTGGGCGGCGGCCAAGCCTGGTTTCCACGCGATGAGAACACCATCATGAGTGCCATGAGCGGCGAGTACTTCATGGACATGTCTGAAATGGATCCGGACGGTCTCCGCCAATCAGCCGCCGAGATTTCGGAGCTTGCCGCCGCGCTGGACCTGGACTGGAGCCGCACCATTCTGGCCGGATTCAGCCAGGGGGCAATGATTGCTACCGAGTGTGTTGTCGGCGCCGGCATCCGCCCCGCCGGCCTCACCCTGTTCTCAGGCGCTGTGGTCGCCGCCAGCCGCTGGAGCAGCTCGGTAGCAGACCGCGCCACTGGCCTCCCGGTCTACCACAGCCACGGCGAGTACGACCCCATCCTTAGCTTTGAAGCTGGCACCGCCCTCGCCAGCTTCCTCCGCGAGGCCGGCGCCGACCTTCGCTCCACCACCTTCCTCGGCGGCCACACCATTCCCCAGGAGGCCGTAGAGGGCTTCACCGGCTTTGTTCAGGAAGTCTTGGGCTAATCCCGTTCCGTCCGGCGGCCGTGCTGGCGGGCTAATCCCGTTCCGTCTGGCGGCCTGCGCGGCGCTCGTCGCCCAGCCCCCCCGTCCCTACGAGAACAGCAGCCATGAGTAAACTCTTGTTTTTTGTTGACTGGTCATGTATACTGG
>JAIVHN010000178.1 GCA_020201015.1 Spirochaeta sp.
CCCGCCAAGTAATCTCGCGCCAGATCCGGAGAGATAAAGGCGCTAAAGATAACATGAAAGAAAAGCCATGCAATACCAAACATGGTAAAAGGCTTGATAAGCCAGTTAACAATCCACGTGACAAAGAGGCCAGCAGGATTCTTACCAACGTCTTTGATGCTCGCAAAATTGACCTTCATCATCATTGGGTAGATCATCAACCAGATCAAAACCGCAATGGGAATAGAAACCTCTGCGTATTCAAAGCGGCTGAGGACTTGAGGAATAATTGGCAGGAACTTTCCAATAGCGACCCCCGCCACCATACACAGTACGACCCAGAGAGTCAGGTTTTTTTCAAAGAAGCTGATTCCAGCTGTTTCTTCGTGCTTCATTGCTTTTCGTATCCTTATGCTTGTTGCGCGTTTAGCGGTACATTTCCTTCATGCTAAACAGCTATATGCTTTCACCTGCATGCATAATATGCGTCATATTGCATGTATGTCAAGTGTTTGTACCAGCGAGCTTTTCGTATAACCTGTACGTGAAGCCTTTACTTCCTCGGGCCGAAGGGTTACACTATATATGAAATAAATTATATGAAAGGAAGGGCATTATCATGATAGAAGTACTCACTACCGAAGCATTCAAAGAAAAGGTGTTTAACTTTGATGAAAACACAGAGTGGAAGTTCGAAGGGCAGATCCCCGCGGTTGTAGATTTCTACGCCGACTGGTGTGGTCCATGCAAGATGGTTGCACCAATTCTCGAAGAGCTGGCAGAAGAGTATGACGGCAAGATCAATATCTATAAGGTAGATACCGACAAACAGCAGGAACTTGCTCAGGCCTTCGGCATTCAGAGCATTCCGTCAATCCTGTTCATTCCGCTCGAAGAGCAACCCCAAATGGCTGCGGGTGCGCTGCCTAAAGATGCCATGAAACAGGCAATTTCAGATGTTCTCAAGGTCGAGTAGGCCTTACCCGAGTAAGCCTTAACTCAGACGTAGGCTCGCAATTGTCTCGGCGCTTAAATCCGCCGAGACATCTCACCGGCAGATTTTGCCGGACACCTCGCGTGAACACTTGCGGGAATGGTAAAGCATGGTAGAATTATGGCTTGTGGTCTCGGATGTACCTACATCGAGTGAGCCCCTCATAGCCTGAGTTCGGAGTAACATCATGAATACCATTTACGTTGCAGGACACAAAAACCCGGATATGGACTGCACCTGTGCAGCAGTCTGTTACGCAGCACTTAAACAGCGCATTGATCCAAATAACACCTACATTCCTATTCGCAGCGGGCCCCTGAGCGCCCAAATTCGTGACGCCTTTGAGCTATCTGGAATTGCCTCTCCGGCCCACTACGACACTATCGCTCCGTCAGTGCGCCTTGTGACCCAGCCGGATTTTCCTAGCCTACACCCAGACGACCCAATGCTTGAAGCCTTTCGTGCAATTGAAACTCGAAGTGTAAGTGCGCTCCCTGTCATATGTCCTGACAACAGTTTTGTTGGTGTTATCGGCGTTAACGAGTTGATATCCTTTACCTTAGCCCAAAACCAGGATGGGCGTCCGAGCTATGACTTTTACGTAGCAAACTTCCAGAAAGTTTTGCCTGGTCAACTACTTCAACAAGGTAGCAGCGAACGGTTTTCCGCTCACATAATGACGGGATCAATGCCTTCCGAGACCGCCTTCGACTACTTGAATAGGTCTGAGAAAAAGCCGCTCCTTGTACTTGGTAACAGGACGGATATTATTCAGTTTGCGATTGACCACGAATTCCCGGCAGTAGTTGTCACCGGTGTTAAGAACACCTCGGACATCGATGTGGACTTTAGTTCATATAAGGGTGCTGTTTTTATTTCCGAGATCGACAGTATTGAAACAATTCGCCTGTTACGCTTGAGTTCGCCGGTGCGCACGATTATGGATACCGAAGTGCCGCATGTGGAGGCCTCGACGCTCTTCGATAAGGCCAAGAAGGACCTCATCAACTCCACCTATCGTGGCCTCCCGGTATTTGACGCAGGAAAGTTCATAGGCATGATTAGTCGTCGTTCCTTCATTGAACGCCCGCGCCCCAAGCTCATTATGGTTGACCACAACGAGGTTTCCCAAGCGGTGGGCGGAGCAGTAGATGCTGAGATTCTGGAAATTGTCGACCACCACCGGCTTGCGCCGCCCTCAACAACGGAACCGATAGCGGTCACCACTCGCGTCGTGGGCAGCACATGTACCTTAGTGTATATAGAGTTCGCAACGCACGGTCTTGCAGTAGAGGAAGATATCGCAATACTGCTCTTGTCCGGAATTGTGTCGGACACCGTCAACCTTCAGTCGCCCACCACTACCGAGGCAGACCGTCGCGCCATACATCGCCTGGAGACCGTAACCGGTATCTCGGCAAGCGAGCACGCACAACGCCTCTTCTCGCAAATCACGGCCATGGAAAACCGTGATGCCAAGGAAATTGTTCTGGCCGACTTCAAACAATATGAACACGCAGGGAGAACTGTGGGAATTGGTCAAGTGGAGGTAACAACCTTAACCGACTCAGACACCTACGTACCCCGTTTACAGGAAGCTGTCGTGGCGGTTGCTCAAGAGAGCCAGCTTGACTGGGCGTTATTACTCGTCACGGACGTAATCAAACGCAACAGCTTGCTGCTAACCAGTGGCTTCAAGGACGGTGAGAAGGCACTCACCTACGAGAGAATTGACGAGAACACCTTTGACCTTCCCGGAGTGCTGTCGCGAAAGAAGCAGCTCTTGCCGGAGGTAATGCGGGTACTCGACGAGGCCAAAGAGGCAGGCTGAAACCAGGCAAAAGCAAGAAAGGAACAAGAAGATTTCGCGGAAGCGGTTGCATCTCGCGGTGGAATTAGTTAAACCACAACGATGTTCACAACTCATCTCCAAGCAGCTCGCGAAGGCGCTCAAACTGAAGTGGCCTTCCAAAAAAGTAGCCCTGCACAATGCTACAGCCCATGCTTCGAGCAATGTCGAGTTCCCCCTGCCCGGATACCCCCTCAAGAATTATTTCTTTGTCTCGCGCCCGTACTCCCTGGATAATTCCCGCCAAGTAACGCTGCTCTCTCTCCGAGTCGGCAATACCCTCCACAAAACTCCTGTCAATCTTGACACCGTGAGCAGGAAGTGACTTTAACAACGCCAGCGAAGACTGGCCAATTCCGAAATCGTCAATCCATAGTAAAACGCCAGCCTCTTCTAAAGCAGCGACGCGCGCCGGTAAAAGAGCAGGATCTTCTTGTATCGACATACTCTCGGTTAGCTCTAGACGCAGTCCATGCGGATTGGGGCTACCAGCCGCTGATAAAGCCGCTCGGACAATTTCCGGTAACTCAGGATCCATGAATCCGACAGCACTCATGTTTGCCGAAAGCACTACGTCGGGAAACTCTGCCTGCAGTTCTTTCAGTGCAAGGCAAACATTGAACAACACCCACTTATCCACCGAGCGCACAACTAGCGTCTCTTCGGCTAAGCCAAGAAAATCTACAGGCTGCAGAAGCCCCCGAGAAGGATGTTCCCAACGAATCAAGGCTTCCGCCCCTATAAGTCGCGGCTGCTTGCCGCGGATATCGGCAAGCGGTTGATACACCAGGCGGAACTCGTGCGCCTCAAAGGCCTGCCGCAGCTCTGAATAGAGCTGGCTTCGCTGGAGCGCGCGCTCATGGAGTTCCCGGTCATAGAAAAGGAAAGAAAATCCCCTTTCCTCGGCCTCAACACACGCGGAGTTTGCTTGTTGAACCAACGTGTTAGGATCGTGCGTGTCTGTCGGGAACACCGATATGCCGATATGTGCGGTAATAGCGATCTCGCCCGCCTGAAACCTATATGGCACCGCGACAGCGTCACATATCTTTTCGGCTGGCATCGTGGCATCGGCAACCCTTTCAATCTCGGTGAGCAATACAACAAAGTTCGTACTATTAAAGCGGAATACAAAGTCACTTGAACGCAGACATTCGGTAACACGGATCGCGGTGTTCTCTAATAACACGTCGCCAATCTGATGACCAGATGTTCGGTTAATACTCTTGAAATTGTGGAGACTTACAAAAAACAGAACTCTGTTTGCAGTTGGGGCCGTCCGCCCTGCCTGCGAGAGCTGCTGTGCCAGAGTTATTTCGAGGGTCCTGCGATTGTACAGTCCTGTAAGCCTATCGCGGTACTCATAGTCTGCGAGTCTGGCCTCAGTCTCACTTTGGACCGTAATATCCTGCGAGAAAACCAGCACGTGTGTTATCTCGTTTCCGTTTTCACGGTACGGATGAAAGTTAACCCGCATGTGCTTCTGTAGGGCACCAAAGACAAAGGTGTCGATATACTCGACAGCTTCACCCCCAAGACAGGCAGTTATTTTCGGGAGAATATATTCGTGAAACCGCTCGGTACCCCAGACTTCCTCGACACTGCGGCCCAGAAGTTCGCCCTTACTTTTACCAAGCTGGCGACAGTAGCTGTCGTTCACGAGCTGGTAGTGATAATCTCGGTCTATGAGGGTAATGTAGTCGCGTGAAAGATCAACAATTGTTTGATACGCATCGCCCATGTGACATCCTTACCTTGCTTGTTCATTGCCGTATATAAAAAACTGCGTTATCATAGGCACATAATGGGAACACAACACGCTACTTTTGAAACATACACTGGCGAGCGGGTGAACGGCAATCTCGACTGGCCCGACCAACAGTCAGTTACTCGTTACGCACTTCTTAGTTATGATACTGACGGATCCGTCGGGGCCGGTGTGCTTCGTCGTCTTATTTCCGGTCTCAACAAATCTGGAACGGCGGTACTCAGTGTCGACGCTGGTCATGACGGCGGAGCAGAGGTGTTCAGCGCCGCTGCGGCGTATCTTCTACGCAGCACCGGCAAAAAACCAACTGTCGTTATTGCTCACGGCGGAGCTGGCGAAGCCGGTGCCACAGCAGCCGGGCAGATCTCGGGGCTCCAGGGACTCGCCCTGCTCAACTCGAGCTTACGGGCTCAATCAGTCCCCTCCGGTGAAATTGCGAATGCCGAAGGGGAACCAGTCTCGGTCTGCTTGCTCCACGCTCCCACCAATGATGTCGTTTCTTTTTCACACGCCGAGGAGCTCTTCGCGGGGCTTGCTCATCCCAAGAGCTTCTTTCCACTTGGAGCAGGCGGGCACGCAGTAGAAGGGAATGATGCCGCGCTTGCAGCCGGAATCATCGGCGCATGGGCCGCCGGTATACGTACTCGGCATCGGAAAGCGGCGCATTCGCGTACGACGTCTGATCATGCCGGTGGGTCCGACGGGGCCACAAAGGGCGAGGGAGCCACGCCACCCCACGCAGCCGGAGGAGTGAGTCCGAACTGGATTTCGGAACGCGAAGGCTTCCCGGTTGCGGGCCGTATAGGCCGTGACCACTACCGGGCGGAAATTCTGTCTGCTGGGCACCAACAGACTGCGGATGAGCCGGAGTCTGTCGGAGGCAAAGACCTTGGTCCTGGGCCTTTCGACTACCTTCTCTCCGGGCTTGCTGCATGTACGGTTATGACGCTGCGCATGTATGCCGACCGCAAGGAGCTACCCTTGGAAGGTGTCGATGTTTACTTGAGACACTCCCAAAGACCTGCCGAGGAGCTTGGTATTGACCCGGAGCAAGCCAAGGAGCTTCGCGGCAAAGCGAACTACATAGAGATCGAGATTGAACTCACCGGTGATCTCAGTCAGGAACAGCAAACAAGACTGCTGGAAATTGCCCATAAGTGTCCCGTGCATCGTGCCCTTATCAGCCCGACCAAGATCGATATTCGACCCGGTAACTCAACAAATTCTTCGTAGATGTGTAACCAATAGACGTCACAGTGGTTTATTGGGTAGAGAGTGTGCCGAGACGGTCGGTGTTACCGGCAAGGAAGCAACTCTCTGGTTTTCCGCTTTGCGGCCTGGTTCTTCATGAGCCCCTCAGGTTTTCTACCTCCTTTCCTGAGGGGCTTTTTGTGTCCTGAACTCGTTGTCACCTCGTTGCCAACGATCGCATCACGGGAGCATTGATCGTATAATCCGTTCGGCTTGGCCATAGCTCATAGCTCCAAAGACCCGTTCCACGACATTTGATTCAGCATTGATAAAGACAGTGGTTGGGGTACCGCGGACAGCGTAGGCGCCCGCAACATGGCCGCCATGATCGAGAACAATAGGAAACGTAAGTTCCCACTGCTCAGCATAGGCCGCCACCGCGTCGCGCCCTGCCTCGGTTCCAATAAGATTTACCCCAATCAGCTCGATCTCGTCGCCATAGGCCTCGGCCAAACGCGACTTGACATCGTTCTCGGCCCGGCAGGGTCCGCACCAGGTTGCCCAGAAGTTCAAGACAACTGGTTTCCCGGCACGTGGATACAGGGGAAGTTCGGTTCCATCAAGTTCAACCGCAGTTAATCGACCTGCACCAACATCGCCCCCAACGGTTCGAATGATCTCTATGCCCAGCCCGGCTACTGCCGAGAGAACCAAGGTAGTTGCCCCAATGAGGACAATAGGAGCAACAATCTTGAGTACCTGTTTACGCCTACGCAAAAAAAGCCCACCAAGATAAGCAGCAACCAGGACCAAGCCGACAACGGCTCCCACTCGTCCGCCCGGAATGTATAACGCAATCAGTGGATCCGATAGTACATGCTCCGGATTCCGAAAGAGAAGACCAAGTAAGGGCGTGAGTTTCCACCCAAGAAAAAAGAGCAGTACTCCATTTGTCAGGGTGTCAAAAACCGAGCGTCGGAGATCAGGTTCCTGCCGAAGAACAACTCTCCCCAACAATGCCGCAAGTACGAAAGAAAGTAGCGGCACCAGCAAGCGAAAGGAGAGCGCAAAAGGGCCAAGTACAATAGCGTCCGGTATAGTCATAGGTAGAGCTTAACGGGAAGCCATGCGGTAGACAAGCAACAGGGTTGGTTGACACAGACAAGCAACAGGGTGCTGACGTAGCCGCGCTTTTTTGGTATCTTTACGGGAGATGTTTGCCAAATTGTTACTTTTATTTACCGTTTTGCCGGTCATAGAGCTTTACCTTTTGATCCGCGTCGGATCGGCTATTGGAGCTTNNATGCAGAACGGCTCGGTACATTTTACTGGCTTCATAGACCGCTAGTGTACCGAATCTGCAGTGGCGAATTGACGGTTCCAGTCGTTCCGGCTATCATCCGCCCATGAGCAGCTATCCGTATTCACAGATTGAGAAGAAGTGGCAAAAGTATTGGGAGGAGAACAAGACCTTCCGCGCAGTTGAAGATCCAGCTATCCCCAAAGACAAACGCCGTTACGTCCTTGATATGTTTCCGTATCCATCGGCAGCAGGTCTCCATGTTGGGCACCCAGAAGGATACACCGCAACCGATATTCATTGTCGGTATCTCCGCATGAACGGCTATGCGGTACTGCATCCGATGGGCTTTGATAGTTTTGGACTCCCAGCAGAGAACTATGCGGTGCAAACCGGTACCCACCCCCGAACAACGACCGAGGCAAACATAACACGCTTTCGTGAGCAGATTAAGGCTCTTGGGTTTTCCTATGACTGGGACCGAGAGGTTTCAACTCATGAGCCTAACTACTACCGGTGGACGCAATGGATTTTTCTCAAGCTCTATGAACGCGATCTTGCGTACGTCGCAGAAATTCCTATGTGGTACTGTCCAGAGCTTGGTACGGTACTCGCAAATGAAGAGGTCCTGGCCACCCCGGAAGGCCCTCGCTCCGAGCGCGGCAATCACCCGGTAGAACGCCGGCCCTTACGACAATGGATGCTCAAAATTACTGAGTATGCGGATAGGCTTCTTGAAGGTCTGGAGGATCTTGACTGGCCCGAGTCAATAAAGGCCATGCAACGCAACTGGATTGGCCGCAGCGAGGGCGCCAATGTGCGTTTTTCACTTGATGAAAGCTCGGCAACAGCGGCAGGCGGAAAGACCGAACTTGAGGTCTTTACTACCCGGCCCGACACGCTTTACGGCGCGACCTATATGGTGCTTGCGCCGGAACATCCTTTGGTAGCCAAAATAACTACCGCGGAACAGCATGAAGCAGTTGCTACCTATATCAATGAGGCCCGTCTCAAGAGTGATCTGGAACGCACCGACCTTGCTAAGGACAAGAGTGGCGTTTTTACCGGCGCTCATGCTATTAATCCGGTTAACAGCAAACGCATTCCCATTTGGATATCCGACTACATCCTGCTTTCCTACGGTACCGGTGCAATTATGGCCGTGCCTGCTCATGATGAGCGCGACTTTGCTTTTGCCCAAAAGTTCGACCTGCCAATTCCGCGGGTAGTTGTTGAGAACAAAGACGACGATCCCAATGCACCTATTGAAGAGGTTTTCACCGGAGAGGGTTATGCCGCCAACTCCGGAAGCCACGACGGCATGCCGACACGCGAATTTAAAGCCGCCATTATTTCCGAGCTTGAGCAGAAGGGCACAGGCTCGCGCGCCATTAACTACAAACTCCGGGACTGGATCTTCTCACGCCAGCGCTACTGGGGTGAACCTATACCGCTTGTACATTGTGAAGACGGCCGGATTGTTCCCGAACCCGAGTCCGCACTTCCTATTCGTCTGCCTGAGGTTGAGAGTTACAAACCGACCGGCACCGGCGAGTCGCCACTGGCAAAAGTTGAGGACTGGGTGAACACCCGCTGTCCAGACGGCGGGAACCCCGGCAAACGAGAAACCAACACTATGCCGCAGTGGGCCGGTTCATGTTGGTACTACTTACGCTATCTTGACCCAAAAAACAAGACCGAACTCGCCTCCAAAGAGAGTATCGAGTACTGGATGCCGGTTGATCTCTACGTTGGTGGCGCCGAACACGCTGTTCTCCACTTACTCTACGCGCGTTTCTGGCATAAGGTGCTCTATGACATTGGCGCAGTGAATACCGACGAGCCCTTCAAGCGCCTGGTGAACCAAGGCATGATCCTGGGCGAGGGTGGAGTGAAGATGTCGAAGTCACTTGGCAACGTCATCAACCCCGACGACATCATTGCCGAGTTTGGTGCCGACTCCATGCGGGTATATGAAATGTTCATGGGCCCGCTGGAACAACAGAAGCCATGGTCGACCCGGGGCCTTAAAGGAACCCACCGCTTTCTCGACCGGGTTTACCGTGTCTCGCAGCGAGAGGTCGTTAACGATGAACCCCCGCTTAGCCTGGTACGACTGCTCCACAAAACCATCAAGAAGGTCGGAGACGACACCAATGCCTTGGCCTTTAACACAGCCATAGCGCAAATGATGATCTTTGTGAACGAGGTTTTTAAGGAAGAGAAACTGTACTGTGCGCTCTGGGAACCCTTCGTGCTACTCCTTTGCCCTTATGCACCTCATCTTGCAGAAGAGCTCTGGGAGGCGCTGGGGAACCAGTCGCCAGCGTCTTTAGCGTCTTGGCCACCCTATAGTGAGGAGCTGACTCGCGACGAAGAGGTAACAGTCGTTGTCCAGGTCAACGGCAAGCTTCGAGCTAAGATGGAGCTTCCCGCTGGCAGTGCGCCGGAACAACTCTTAGAAGGCGCCAAAGCAATTCCACGAATACAGGAACTACTTGACGGAAAACAGATTGTTAAAGAGATTACGGTTCCGGATAAGCTGGTGAACATTGTCATTCGTGGCTAAGCTCACGGCTGTATTCGCGCTCAAGCTCGCGCACCACAAACTCAACATTGCCGAAGGTGTCGAGCCCGGCCGACAACAGACGCCTCTGCTCCGGGTGATACCACCGTTGCGGCTCGCCGGGCAGCAACATGACTTCAAACGGTGGCTCTAAGCTCAGCTCAAGTGGATTTAGACTCAACCAACCTCCCTCGACCAATCCTAACTCTACAGTCATTCCGGACAACGGACGAATAGAGTCGGCACGCATAGCGCCCCCACTGAGTCGTCGTAGTATAGCCTCCCGATCAAGCTGCCACGGGTTTCCTTGTGATCGTTGGAGAACCTCGAGTTCAAGCCGAGCAATGTTCACATTGCGCACTGCGCCAGGATTTCGGCTCAGCAGATCATGAACAAGCCCGGCTATGAACCCATTGTCATAGCTCACGCTCAGAGTTCCGTTCGGTTCGCGGTGCAGGGGATACACTCCACCGGCTGCCTTTAACCGCAGTCCAGGCAGGGGCGAGAGCACGTAGCTCACGGCCGTTATTCTTTCCTTGGGCACCCTGAGCTCAACATGCCGTACACCCAGGTCGAAAGTATGGCGCTCTTGCTGCCCATCTTCACCGGTCACCAGCAAGCTGTACTTGGCTTGAGGGTCGGTAACGGCAACCCACGCCTTAGGAACCGGTGGTGCTTGTACCGTCACATACTCCTCATGCTCCAGCGCCTCAGCAAGCTGTGAACAGGCAGTATTGAGGAGCAGGACAAGCCCGCCTGCAAGGATAGCGCATATAAGGATTAGCCAGCGCAACATCGTCTTCATGTATACTACCTACATCAATTTTTTCATGCTGATTGCCTAACTCCTTTTCTTGAAAAACTTGATGGCGCAAGAAGCGGCACACCCGTTCCGGTCCCTGCTACGATATCTGTCCGCAGGTAGTGTCCTCAGCTTGTCTGCTCAAAGCTCGTTGCACAATCACATATTTTCCGCCATACTACAGTTCGCCATGGCTGAGGATCAGTTCATCATCACATTAGAAGACGCACTCGAAAAACGCAGTGTGTACCTAGACAACCACGTTATTCCAAGAATTCGGGAGGGATTCCGAACGTATCATGCTGCTTTTCAGGCGCTCACCAACATTATGGTTCGTAAGGGACTTTTAGCCGAGGATCCTTACAAGGCCGACCAAAGAATTTCTGAAATTGCTATCCCTGACGACACCTCTTTCACAGAGTCTGAGAAAGACGAAGCATGCATGATCAGATTAGCCGCATTCGATAATCAACTAGACTTTCTCAACCAGTACGTAGAGCTCTCGCCCGAGAATCTGGACCTTCGGCTCATAAAAACCTTGGTTGGACTTACTAACTATGTACGGTGGAAACAGCTCAGTGAAACATCTACTCATTCGCTGACTCGTGCCGTTGCGGAGTATCTTGGACGAATGAAGCGCGACAGCGATCCACTTTCTGTGAGTATTGTCAACGACTCTCATGACCAGCTTGTACAGGCTACCGACAAAGTCATAAACGGCTTGCGACTTTTTGCCGACTACCGCAAAGAGCGATACAAGCTTGATATGCGCAACAAGGTGCTCTCAAAGGGTGGCGTAGACCCGCGACTTGCCGCCCATCCGGAACAGTTTGTCCAAGCGGTTCGCAAAGAGTTCGCCAAGCACATGCGAAACCAACCCTTTGCTCAGGATCTTGTTCTGCAGATTCTCGAAGAAGATCACGGTACGAATACCGAGGAAGCTCGGCGCCAAGCACTAGATCGTATAAGCATTAAAGAAGAGGCGCCAAAATCAGAAAATAGAGCTGAAAAGAGCTTTAGATCAATGCTTGAAGAGGCCCTACGGGCGCTGGCGGCTGGCGGCGCCCCTTTAGAAAGCATTATCTCACGGACTCGCGAAAATTATCAGCTACTGAAGTTGCGGCAGCTAAGTGTTGGGGAGAGACTTCGTAAATGGATCAACCGAGTTGTGCAACAAACTGAAGAAAACGACACCCTTACGGTTGAGTTCTTCAATGAAGCGACCTCGTCTCGACAGAACGAGTCAATTCCTTTTGAAGAGTTCTGTACCAATGCAATGAAAAAAGCCAAACTCAGCAGTGCGCTTCAAGTTAAGGGAAGCACTGTGTCACGTAAACTTCACGACGCAAGCGATGATCAATTCTTTGAGTTCATCCACAAAAACATTGAAGAACTCGGACTCATACATCGGAGATTTAACTCCATAGATACCTACCTCAAGAGCGAGATCCCCCGTGACCAGCGCTCACGCATGCGCAGCATCCATTCCGAACTTGCAGCTCTCAAAGACGCGCTCCAGCGTGCAAACAAGAAAAACCATGCTTACGTCGCGAAGCGTGAAGAATTTGAACAGATGAAGCGGCTTGGAATCAAGAACTAAAGCCGCTATGCACTCTTGTACATTCCAAGCAGCCGCAGATCAAGCGCAATATCGGCCAACTCACTGATGCATGCGTTCATCACATCCAGATTATCGCCAATCTCTAGATCAACGTAAAACATGTACTGCCAAGGTCTCCCGTGAATTGGTCGCGACTCGAGCTTCTTCATGTTGAGTTGATGCTTTGAAAAAAGTTGAAGACAAGTAAACAGCGAACCGGATTCGTCTGGCGTAGAAAAGACAAGCGAAGCTATGTCCGGGCCGGTAACGGCGGCATTTTCCTCCCGTGCAATAATCACGAATCGCGTATAGTTCTGTGGGTTTGTTTCAATCCCCTCTGCAAGTACCTTCATACCGTAGCGTCGTGCAGTCTCGGAATGAGCAATAGCCGCGTCGCCTAGTTTGCCCTGGTCGGCCAGATACGCGACAGAACCGGAGGTATCATAGAACGGCACTCGCTCCCAGTCAGGATGTTGCTCAAGAAACCAATCACACTGCGAGAGGGCCTGAGGATGCGAACGCACTCGCTGAACCTGCTCGATAGTGGTCGTAGCTGCCGCAATTAAGCTATGAATAATTCGAATCTTGGTCTCTCCAGCAATGTGAATATCAGGGTATTGAAGTAGCAGATCATAATTTTCATGAATCGACCCGGATAGCGAGTTCTCAATAGGTAACACTCCATAGCGCACCTTGCCTGTTAGGACCGCTTCAAACACATCTCGGAAAGAAGGACAGGGCCGTGACACAATCCCATCGGCCTGAAAGTATCGACCCAAGGCAATCTCACTATAAGCTCCTAACTCACCCTGGAAAGCAACCTCAACATTCTGCGGTTCAGCTTGTACACCACTGGTGTCGATCGTCGGAAAAACAGTTCGCGGTTCGGAACCATCCGGTAGTTTCGTAACTTCTTTCTCGAGTACCGGAGACATGGCCTGTATATCGCGCATGAGCTTCTCAAACTGCTCAGGATACAATGACTGGGGGCCGTCCGAAAGCGCCTGTTCCGGGCGTGGATGCACCTCAATTATGAGCCCATCCGAACCGGCGGCTATTGCTGCCAGAGCGACGGGTGGAACTTTATTCCGTATTCCAGTCGCATGGCTTGGATCAACAATTACCGGGAGGTGGCTCAATTTCTTTGCCACCGGTATAGAGGAAATATCTAAACTGTTGCGGGTATATGTCTCGAAGGTGCGTATTCCACGCTCACAGAGAATAACATCCTCGGCACCATGAGCCAGGAGGTACTCGGCGGCCATGAGCCACTCCTCAATCGTGGCCGAAAGTCCACGTTTGAGCATGACAGCTTTGCCTGCAGGGCCTACCGCCTTCAGTAACTCAAAGTTCTGCATGTTCCGTGCGCCAATCTGAAAAACATCGATGTAGTCACACATCATATCGACATGGGAAGGTGAGACAATTTCAGTAACTACCGGTAGACCGGTCAGATCACTCACATCGCGCAGATGTCGGAGCCCCTCCTCGCCAAGTCCCTGAAAAGCATAGGGTGAGGTTCGCGGTTTAAAGGCACCACCGCGTAACATCACCGCCCCGGACTGCTTGACAATCAATGCCGTCTCCAAGAGAAGATCGTAGCTTTCTACTGAACAAGGTCCGGCAATCACGGCAATGCGGCGGCCACCAATCTTAATCTTACCAACCGACACAATTGAATCAGCTTGCTTCATCTCGCGCGAAGCAAGCTTGTACGGTTTGCTGATAGGAATGACTCGCTGAACTCCGTGCAGCGTCTCAACCTCGCGCAGATCAATTGCAAGGTGACCGACCGCACCGAAAATGGTCTCTTCTTCACCGGCAATCTCACGTACCTGAAACCCTTTTGCTACCAGGAATTCACGAATACGATTTTTATCATGCTCTTTAATGTTGCGTTCGAGGACAATTACCACGTGTCTTTCCTTTTTGTGTATGTCGAAATTGACCCGGATACCGGGGGGAACTCAGCAGGCGCTTATAACGCTAAAGCGGTATTGCCGGGGCCGGAAATCGAGCTTTAATGAAACGTCGGAACTCCCAGCTAAGGGTTTCTCGATACTCCATTATTCGATTGACGTAAACCAGCGTGCTTGCCGGTGTCTGACCAGCTAGCACACGTGAGGGCCCTGCATTGTAAATTGCTACTGCTGTTCGAGGATCACCGGTACGACCAAAGGCGTAGGAAAGGTACTCGGTACCATGGCGCGCACTAGTCTCCGGGTCAAAAAAATCTTCCAAACCCAGTTTAGGGAAGCTGCGGCTATTGAGTTGAAAAAGGCCCCTATCGGTTGACGTAGCGTTCCGATTAATGGCCTGAGAGTTAAAGCGACTCTCCACCCACATCAACGAAAAGACTACGGCTGGTGAAAGGTTCCTCTTCTCGGCATGGTACAGGGCTGGCAGGGCGGTTTCCTCCGAACCAGTCAGCCGAATGAAGAACTCTTTTACCGTATTATGTGTTATATCTTCACGATACAACGCAAGCATAGGGTCGTCCGACTCGAGGAGATTCATAACATTTGCGTAATTGACGGGACTCAGGCGTTCGGTTGCCATGAGATCTCGATTTCCATCGCGCCAGTATCCTGCAGGTTGCGAGTTAGGATCTCTATGGCTAGCCATAAAGAAATCCGGCCCGGTAGAACACCCGAGCACAGCAACAAGAGAGAGCAGAAACAGCATGCGATTTGCAGCGGTTCTTCGCGTTATACGAGGCCTCCTTCATGTATCTGTTCGTCTTTCTAATATGCTAACCCGAAGTAGACAAGAATAGCAAGCGGTCGCCAAATTTAGGTGTATCTATCGGAGTTTTATCGCAACAGCCTGGCCATTCAGGTTCGTTATAACCCGCATGCGCTGATCGTTCATGAGCTCGTGCACGTATGCAGTTACCCCCTCACAGCCATAAAAGCCAAAATCGTCGTATACAATCGTTCCGCCAGTAGCAAGTCGCGGCCATACCCATTCGGTCGCATCTTTGGCCGAAAGGTAGACATCGACATCGATATGAACAAGGGAAAAGGTCTCTTCCGGTTGAATTTCTTTGCTCGACTCCTCCGGAAAGATTCCGGCAAGGAGTCGGTAGTTTTTCAACGTAAGAGAGGAAAAAAGTTCTTTAACCGTGTCGATATCGGCATCGGCATGCTCACCACCTTTGTAATAGTCGTCTCGCGGACCAGCCTTCACGACACCCTGCCAGGTGTCGGCCACGTAGACAGTACTCGGTCGCACAACTGAAGCAAGAATTGCTGCAGATCCTCCGCGCCAGGCTCCTACCTCAAGCACCGCCCCGGTCGTTTTTGCTGTCTGATTTCCAAGCATATAGAGCGAATAGGCTCTATAGACATCAAGCTTGGTGTGCGCACGCACAGCTGCAAAAAGACCAAGGAACTCAGGATCGATATCCCAAGGGCGGTAGTCAGCAACAGGAAAGGTTAACCCATATCCTTGTGGATAGTTCCGCCGCCGGCGGTCATCGCGGTCTTGGGCACTAATATCATGGTCAGCTAACTCCATACTGCTCACCGCACGGCCGGCAATAAATGGGTAATGTAACTATCCGCACCGCCTTGCCTATATCCGGTACGTAGGCGCATGGCTTCCGACGAGTCCAGAATGAACACAGTGGGGTACCCCGATACTGCAAACCTGCGCGCAAGTTCTTGATTGTATTCCTGGCGCTCGGGGGATATAGGTATGTTTCGTGGGAAGTCAATGAGCACTGGAACAACGTAGCTATCAAGAAAGGTCTGGAAGCGATCGGTCTCTATCACCTCGACAATGAGCCGGTCACACCAGCCACACCAATCGGATCCGGCAAAGAAGACCAATATCTGCTTGTTTTCTTGTTCGGCCTGCACCGCCGCCTGTTCAAGATTCGTCTCCCAGTCATAAATGCTCCAGTCTTGCTGCTGTGCATGAAGCTGATGGACGCCCGCAGAAAGCAGTACAAGCGTCGTCGCCAAGGCGACGTTGAATTGAAAGCTGTTCTTTTCCATAACAAGAAGAGTAACCTTTTACGGGCCGAGTGTTCAAGTTAGCGCTATCCTTGATACAAAGCCAGCGCCGCAGTATCTTAACCGTACGCCTGCGCAAGGTACGAATGCGCAGGTAAATAAGTAAAGGAGCAGACCGGTGAAGACAGCAAGGCTACTACAAAATGCAGTATGGGCCGTGTTCCTGTTGATGAGTGTTTCTGGCTTAACTTTTGCCTCGGCCAACGGCCGGTTCACGGTGGGTTTGCAGGACGGGGAGATAAGCCTTAACCCCCTCACAAGTTTCACATCTACCGAGGCACAGATATTTACCGGCTTGTACGAAGGACTCCTCGTTTACGACCCAATTACGCTGCGACCGGTTCCTGGAGTAGCCCGGAGCTTGGAAGTCAGCGAAGACGGCTTGACTTACCGCTTCTTTATTCGGGAAGATGCACGCTACTCAAACGGCGAGCCAGTGAGAGCAGAACACTTTCGGGAAACGTGGTTTGCTATGATCGAGCCGGAACGCGCCTCTGCGTACTCCTTCCTGTTTGACGTAATTGACGGCGTAGAGGCTTACCGTGCAGGGTCCGAAACCGATCGCAGTACAGTAGGGATTGAAGTCATTGAGGATACACAACTTGAGGTTCGTCTGCATGAGCAAGCACCGCATTTCCGACAGATGCTACCCCACCACAGCTTCGCGGTGCTGCATCCGAATGCGCTCGAGGAATTCCGCACCCCCGGTTCCCCCACCCTGGACGAGACCACATTTATTGGAAATGGCCCCTTTGCCGTGGCTGAGTCCAGCGAGCAGGAACTCCTACTAAAACGCAACGTTCACTACTGGGATACGCAAAACGTAGCCTACGACGAGATTCAACTCCTTCTTGCCGAGGATTCCGCCCGCCAGACAGAAATGTTTAACGAAGGCTATATCGATTGGATACACTCCGGTTACATGCTCTCCGAGGTTCGTTTTCGTGAGACTATCGTGGTAAACCCAATGTTCTCCACCAGTTACTTCTTTTTCCGCGTGGCTGATGAGCCATGGGACAATGCTCTTGTTCGACGGGCGCTGGCACTCTTGGTACCCTGGGACACTATCCGCAACGAAGAGTTTCATTTCACGCCCGGGCACACGCTGGTTCCGCCTATTCCCAACTATCCCGCGCCGGAGGGCATACAACAACAGGACGTAGAAGCCGCGTTGGAACTCCTATCCGAAGCCGGATTTCCCGACGGTGAAGGACTTCCGGAGTTAGTATTGTTGACTCCCGGTGGGGGTGAGAATGACCGAGTTTTTCAGATTCTGCAGGATAGTTGGCAGGAAAGCATCGGTCTGATGGTATCTCACGAGGTGGTGCCGCACCCGCGGTATTACGACGCACTCGAAGCCAATAAAGACTATACCCTGGGTTCCATCAGCTGGATAGGCGACTACGCGGATCCCCTCACCTTTCTCCAGCTATGGACTGCATCGAGTAATCTAAATGAAGCGGGTTTTTCCGACCAAGAATATGAGGCCTTATTACTTCAATCGGTGCAGCAGACAGGCGAGGAGCGCTACCAAACAATGGCCCAGGCCGAGTCTATACTTCTCGACTCGGCGGTAGTCCTGCCGGTTAACCACTCTCCGGCGGTCAATCTCATTGACCTTGAGTTCGTTGACGGCTGGTTTCCAAACCCACTCGATATACATCCGTTTAAGACCATTCGCCCTGGAGAGCGACGGGCCGCCCCAGGCGTTATTCGGTATATCCGTTAGTCGGCCGGGCTCACCCTGTTCTATTCGCTGTCGTGTACGGGCCGCGGTGAAACCGGTTCAACGGCTGGCGGAGCGCCAATAGCTGCAGGCTGGGGCACCGGGAACCCCGACAGGTGGAAGAACCATTTCTCTAATCGCTTTCGATATAGCAATCCCAGAGCTGCAAGAAACGCACCAACACCATACACCACAATTACAACAGTGAACTGCCCAGTAGCTGCGGCGTTCCCAATAATAGAGCTGCCCAGAATACCTGGCGAGCGGGCGACGAGTGACACAAGCATGAAAGTGCCAGCCTTGATCGGCGTCACGCCTCCAATGAAGCAGAGTACGTTCTTAGGAAAGCCCGGAATAAGAAACAGAAACAGAAAACCAACCTGCGCCTTGGCTCCCACAGCAAGGGCGTACAGGCGTTCAAAACGATTGTCTCCCACCACTGCTCGAACAAAGGGCACGCCCAAAAAGCGAGATGTCACAAACACGGTGTAGTTACCTATGGCCAACCCAATGAGCGTATAGAGAAAGCCCCAGCTCCAGCCAAAAAGGAATCCCCCCGCAACTTGGGGAACATCGGTCGGTATGAAGAAGATCCAGGCCCGCACAGTGTGAAAACCTATGTATGCAAGCTGGACAACCGCACCGCGCTCTTCAAGAAACCCACCAAGCGCCTCCGGCGTACTGAGTATGAACCAGAGAGCTTCACGATAGATCACAACCGGAATTATGATGCCTAGCAGCACGGCTGGAAACGCAATGAGTGCAAAAAAGCGCCGCAGACCGGTCGCGGTGGTTTCCATGTATCCTCCAATAGAAATGGTTGCATCACGAGTCCCTTTGACGACTCGGGTGAATTCGGTTATACTCCGCTCAATGAAGAAGACTGCAGGCAAACGTACAACCACGTTTAAAGATCAGCAGCAGATTGTCTACCCACTTCAAGGCGTCGGTCAGATTATATCGATCGAAGAGCGAGAGTTCAAAGGGCAAGAGTTGCTGTACTATGTGATTTATCTTGAGGTATCGGACATGACGGTTATGGTACCTGTCGACAAGGCTGAAGAGCTTGGCATACGGGCCATAGTTCCCAAGAAAGAAGCAGAGAAAGCACTCAAACTGGTATCTGAGGCCTACGAGCCGGTTCCCGCCGATTGGAAAATGAGATATCAGATGAACCTTGACCTGCTCAAACAGGGAAGTGTGCTCGACATCGCGACCGTCGTGCGTACTCTCTATCATAGGAGCAAGGTAAAGGAACTGCCAATCCTTGAACGTAAGCTTTTTGACAATGCTCTCAGGCTCCTGATGGATGAAGTATCTTTCTCGCTTAAGCAGAGCAAAGATGATGTAGAACAGATGATCTACTCCCGCCTCGAGGCTGAAGCAGCCAATGCAAAAAGCAAGGAAAGTGAACGCGTCGTGGAAGAAGACCTCGATGACGACGACATCGATATCTGAACACCCCACTGAAGCCCCACTACCCTGGAAAACAATTTTTGAGCTAATCGGCAGGCCGAGCGGAGCAGAGCTCCCCTCGGTTTCCCTCATTGCACGTGGCCCCATGGCGCCGTTTCATATCCTCATAGCTACTATTATTTCTCTTCGAACGAAAGACGAAGTTACCTTGACCGCTTCACGCCGCTTGTTAGAGGTAGCCGCAACTCCCGAGGCTTTACTGCAGCTGCCAGAATCCCGGATAAGCGAGCTTATCTACCCTGCAGGATTTTATCGCACCAAGGCACGGAACATGCTCCGATGCGCTGAAATCCTGGTCCGCGAGTATGGTGGCCGTACGCCGGACACGGCCACGGAACTACTCTCGCTGCCCGGTGTCGGCCCGAAGACCGCCAATCTGGTGCTCGGCCTTGGTTTCGGCCTGCCAGCTATATGCGTAGACACCCACGTACACCGTATTCCGAACAGGGCCGGATGGATAGCGACGCGCAATCCGGAAGAAACCGAGACTGCGCTTAAACAGATCCTACCGCAAGAGCACTGGATAGAAATTAATGAAATTCTCGTTTATTTCGGCCAGCATATTTGCACACCGCAATCCCCCCGCTGCAGCGTCTGTCCCATTACTAATTGGTGCAAGCGTATAGGCGTAAAAAAAACGCGGTAACCCACATAACATAGGCACCGCGTTGCACAAACCGACCAAAAATATCTGACCAATCAAACTCTTGGTTTAGCTGCCGCTAACTAACTCTCGACAATCAATAAACTTTTACTATCTAACTGAACATGCAGGTCATCGCCCATAATCTTCTCATAATCTTTTACAAGTCTCAGTTTAATAAACTCCGGAGTCTCCTCTAAGGTTATGAGAACCGAAATGAGATCAAGATAACTGTTGAGATAACTCGGTAGGCCTTGCTCATCAACGATACTCGGGTCTTCAGGGCTTGAAGCACTAAACCACACCGCAATACCAAGTTCTGCAGCAAAGGACTTGATAGCAGCAATGTCTTGGGGAGTTCCTTTTACAAAATCGTATCCGTCAACAACGAGTACATCGGCCGAAAAACCGCCCGAGGTAATCATAGCTCGCAGACTGCTGAGAAGCTGTTCTGCGGTCATGCCATCCTGCGAGAAGTTCATGATCACACGATGACGGATTATCTCGTCATGCACATCCATAGCATCAGGAGCATCACGCTTGTCGACGATTTGCCGGAAAATATCCTCGTACCAGCTAATGATGTGATCTGTTCTTGATGCAAACGACACATGAATAACATGTTGACCCTGGAAAAGTTTGTCGGTAGCAATATGAACCAAGCATGCTGTTTTTCCAAGCCCTTTAGGAGAGGAGAACACACCGATATTACCGGCGCCAAGCCCTCCGTGGATTGACTGCTCAAGAATGCGCAATGGACTTCGTTTTACAAGTTCGGACTTGATCATGTTTTCCTCCCTTACTTCTGGCGGGCTTCTCGGGCCTTGCGGTACTCGGTTTTTAGCTCGTCAGAGATAGACTCCGGTACCTTTCCGTATTTCAAGAACTCCATCGTAAACTCCGCCTTCCCCTGCGTGAGGGAACGAAGCACCGTAGAGTAACCGAACATCTCGCTTAGCGGAACCTCAGCCTCGACCCGGGAGAATGCCCCGTCTTCAGAGGAGGCAAGGATTAAACCCCGGCGTTGGTTGACGCTTGCAAATATGTTGCCTTGGAACTCTGTTGGCCCCTCAACAGCAACCTTCATGATCGGCTCAAGAATTTTTGGCTTAGCCTTCTCGTATATTGACCTGAATGCTGCAAGAGAGGCTTGCTGGAACGCCATGTCGGAAGAGTCTACCGGGTGAGTGCTACCGTCGTTAATGGTTACACGCACTCCAATAATTGGGAAACCAACCTGAGTACCATTGCGTAGAGCCATTCGAAAGCCTTTATCACAAGATGGAATGTATTCTTTTGGAATCACTCCGCCCTTTATCGCGTCGACAAACTCATAGTCCCCTTCCTCAAGCGGTTCAATGAAACCCGCTACCCGTCCAAACTGACCGGATCCACCGGTTTGTTTCTTGTGCGTGTAGTCAAACTCGACCATGGAGCTAATTGCTTCGCGGTACGCAACCTGGGGCATACCTGTCTCAACTTCAGCATTATACTCGCGCTTCATACGCTCGACGTACACTTCAATGTGTAACTCGCCCATACCCTGAATAATAGTCTGATTTGACTCGGGGTCAACATAGGTTCGGAATGTCGGATCTTCTTTGGTGAACCGGTTGAGTGCCTTCCCCATGTTGTCCGCCGCCTTTTTATCAACAGGCTCAATTGCCAGTGAGATTACCGGCTCGGGAACATACATTGACGTCATGGAAAGGTTAAGCCCCGCCTTACAGAATGTATCACCAGAGGCGCAGTCAACGCCAAATACAGCCACAATGTCACCGGCAGGTGCCTCGGAAATATCGTCCATGTGGCTAGCGTGCATTCGGATGAGTCGCCCCACCTTGAACCGTTTTTTTGAGCGAACATTGAAGAGCTCGGTACCTTTGCGAATAGAGCCTTGATATACACGTACATAGGTTAACTGTCCGTACTTTCCCTCTTCCAGCTTAAAGGCCAGCGCTACGGTAGGGGCCTCGGAATCTGCTGTGAGTCTAACCGGTGCCTCGTCCTTGTCCAGATCAAGCGCTTCATTCTCAACCTCGGTTGGGTTAGGCAGATAGCGCACAACCGAGTCAAGTAAGGTTTGAACACCCTTGTTCTTGTAAGCCGATCCTATAAATACCGGACATAACTGCCGGCGCAAGACACCATTGCGAATAGCTTCGTGAATAAGCTCTTCCTCGACCTCACCGTCAAGGAATGCCTCAGCTAGTTCATCCGAGAACATACTTGCTGCATCAATAATCTCTTCATGTCGACGCTCGGCCTCTTCCACGTATTCAGCCGGAATCTCGGCCGCACGACGCTCCTCACCGCTGGTGCCTTCGTAGAACCAGGCCTTCATGCCGACAAGGTCGATAATGCCTTCGAACTTGTCTTCGAGTCCGATGGGAAGCTGCATCATAACGGCATTATGTCCAAGCTTTTGCTCAAGTTGATCACGAACCTTTATCGGATTGGCGCCGGTTCGGTCACACTTATTAACAAATGCCACGAACGGGACTTTGTATCGAGCCAACTGCCGGTCCACCGTAATGGATTGTGACTGCACGCCACCAACCGAGCACAGGACCAGAACTGCGCCGTCAAGGACGCGAAGACTTCGTTCAACTTCAATGGTGAAGTCGACATGTCCCGGAGTGTCGATAATATTAATAGGGTGACCGTCCCAGGTTACATTTGTTGCAGCCGAAGCAATTGTTATACCTCGTTCGCGCTCAAGCTCCATGGAGTCCATGGTAGCTCCCACGCCGTCCTTTCCGCGAACCTCATGGATCGCGTGAATCTTTTCGCAGTAATACAAAATTCGCTCTGTCAGGGTTGTCTTTCCTGAGTCAATGTGAGCACTGATGCCGATGTTTCGCATCTTGGATATATCTACACCCATACCATTCTTTCCTTTGTTTCGTTCTACCTGTGGTGGAGTGGCACCACTATACGTGGTATGCCGAGCTTGTGCAACAGGGATGTCTTAGATGCTGCGTTTACTACGTAGTTGTCTTCGTCCACTGACGGCGCTATTCGAACTCGTTAAAGTAGAGGCTATATATGAGAAAGATTTCCTTGCTTGAGACCGAAAACCCCTCAGACTCAAGGCGACTCTTCATGTCATCCTGGTTCAGGCCGGGGACTTCGAGCTTGAGTTCAAGGAGGCGACCTACGGCAGCGGAGTCGGGGAACCGCAGGGAACCAAAAAAGCTACGATTCTCGAACACTAATACTGCGTTGCGAATCCTCTCACGCTCTATGATCGAGGCTTCAAGCTCTGCCCTGGTCGCGGCCAGTTCCTGTTCCAGCTCTTGCATCCGCGACAACATGAACTCCGCGTTCTGACTTTGAAGAAACTGTTCGGGGTTTCTGGCTGCGCCCACCAGTCTCTCAAGCAAAAGTTCCTCGGTGACGAACTGACCGCGCAACCGCAAGAACAACCCGCGTACCAGCATTCGGAAGTCATATTCAAGAAAATCAACAAAGTAGAACTGCACGCCAGCAGGCGTTAGCTCTCCCAGATCTATTCCTTCATAGGAAAACTCTCGGGGTTTAACTTGAACACTGGTTCTACGCTCACCAACTACGAGCCGCAGCTCATCAATTTCCATGGAGTCGAAGCCGTACACAAGCTCAATGACCTGCTCAACAATCGCAATCTCGGCGTCGCCGACCGCAGTATCGGCCCCAAAAATGAACTCGCGTCCACGCTCATCACGCAACTTCGTGAGACGAAGCCCATCCTCGGTGTGTTCACCTAAGACAGTCAATCCGTAATCTTCGAACTCAACTGCGCCAAGCGAGGTAAAAGCCGTCAATAACACAATTAAAACCGCTGTGGCTTTTCTTATTCCTCTCACTCTTCTCACTCCCTACTGCAGCTGTAGCAGTACGCGATCAAAGGGCCGGAGCCCCATGTCCTCGTACAGTTCCACAACTCGTGCCCGAGCCGGACTACCTTCACCAATAAACTCAATTACCGCAAGCAACTCGTCGTCACGGCGAAAAACATACCCTTGGCCGCCAATCTCCAGCTCATGTAGCCTATCCATAAAGACATAAACTTCGTCGTGATTGCGGGCATCAATAATGTATCCGTTCTCGCGATTGTCTGAGGTAAGCGCCTCCATAGCAACCAAAAAGCGCTCCGTTTCTTCGCCAAATCGTTTCCTTTGTTCCGCAAGGTCAGCGCGAAAGCGTGAGCGCACAGCGGCAACCTCTTGTTCTTGCTCTTCAATTTGCTCGTCGCGCCTCGCTACAGCGTCAGCATATCCCTGGCGCAGGGCTTCGTAACGCCATATAACAGCAACCGCACGACTCTCGATTCCTTCAAGAATATCCGGCACGCTATTTCTATACGGAACAGCCCTTAAAGCGCCAATAAGCACGTGGAACTCACGTATATCCTGTAACGTGTCCGAGAACTCAGCCTCGCTTAAAATACCTTCGTCCGCAAGGATGCTCGAGTATTCCGGCGGTGATATATCGCCAAAAGACATGCCGGAGTTTTCTTGCAACAAAACCTCCGCGACCTCACCTTCCTCAAACTGTGGGTTATACCGCCGTATAAGTGCGTTTATCTCGCGCTGACGTGCGTCACGCAGGCCCTCTTCAAGATTCGCGACAAAGTTCTCAAGCTCTGCAACTTGCTGTTCTTGTTCAACCATGAGCTGTTCAATTTGTTGTTCATACTCAGTGGCCTGTTCTTCCATTTCCAACTCAAAGAGACGCCGCTGACTATCTAACTGCGCCTCACTCTCCTCAGCCTGTTCAACCTGCCGTGCATCGTACTGAGCCATTTGTGTGGTGAGAGCTTCTATCTCAAGATTAAGCTCATCAAGCTCTTCTGCGTACATAGCTTCGACTTCTTCAACCTGGCTCTCTTCATCTGCCCGAATCTGAGCAGCCTGCTGCGAGCGCTGCTGCTCCGTCAGATCTCGATTCGCCAGAAGATCTATATCACGCCGAACACGACCCTCAACCTGCGCAATCTCACGATCTCGCCGACGAATAAGCTCAGCACGTTGGCGTTGGACCAAGTCCATCTCGGCATCAAGCCGCCGAGCCGAGTCCAGTAGTTCGCGAAGATCAACATCGGCAAACTCGTCTATACTCACCATTATGTCGGCGGTTCGTGCCTCGGTATACCAGGTTATTGCCACAGCGGATAGCGCAAAGAACAGCACCAGAACACCAACAACCGCAGGCACTAGAATGGTTCTGTTCTTCTTCGTTTTGGCAAACTCGGTGCCTAAATCATACTGACTTTGACGACGCCGAAAGTCTTCAATGATTCCCTGCAAAAAGAGCATTTTGCTTTTTTCAACGAGGTGTTTTACTTCTCTTTCATTGTCCATATGCCGTTCCAGTCCTCAGGTACGTGTGCACCTTTCATGCGTTCTACAAACACCTCACTTATCCCAAGACCACAGCGTTTCATTGCCGCCAACCCTGTTTTCCAGTCGCCTTCGTAATAGGCTTCGCGTCCGGTATTAAAGCGCTCGATATCTTCCAGTAAACTGTCGGTAAGGTTTTCACGCTTAATTGGCCAAAACACCCGTTTACCTTTTGTCTTACCCTTCACCTGAACTTGGTCGAGTTCCACAAACTCGTACTCGTCTGCGGATGAGTACAGCACCTCAGCCCTGACATACTCCGAGCAGATAATAGGAACTCGGTATACACGAGTAAGTCCCTCAAGTCGTGCCGAGGAGTTTACGTTATCACCAATAACGGTGTTCACCATGCGCTCATACGAACCTATGTTCCCGTAAAAAACCTCCCCACCGTCGAGGCCAACCCCAACCTCAATGAGAACCGCCTGATAAATGGCTTCTTCGGTTTCGGTCATGGATCCTCGCTGCTCAAGGATGCTCTCTCTTCTCTTGTGCATCTCTTTTCGGAGATCTGCCGCGACGTCCTGAATTGAGTAAGCCGAGCGGAGCGCTTGCAGAGATTTATTGTCGCCGTCCTCGGCAATAGTACCGAATATGGCGAGGAGCGCATCCCCAATGATAGATCCGACATCACCATTGTTTTCATGTATGTTACGAATAGCCTTGTCATAGTGCAGGTTTAAAAGCCTGATGATATCTGTACCAAGCGTCTCGGTCATGAATGTGAAACTCTTGATATCGGTGAAGAGAATTGTCAGCTGCCTTTTTGTACCTTCCAGGCGGATCTCACGCTCTTTGTATGCGCGTGCAGCGACATCGCGCGCTACGAACTTCTTAAATATGTTCATGAGGTTGTCAATTGTGCTTGCCAGTGAGTTGAAGGCAACACCCAAATAGGCAACGTCGTCGTTTGGAGCGCCGGACATATCGAGAAGATCTATTGCCTGATTGTTCTGCATTCTCATGATCGAGGCAGTTATGACCCCCACCAAACGCAGGATGTACCGTAGCAAGAAGATTCCAACGGCAACGCAAACAAAGGTTATCAGCAAAATTATGAGTGAAACTTCCATGAAGATGCGCGTCGAATCGGCGTAGAACTCTCCAAGTTCCTCACCACGCAGCAGAAATGCATCCCACCGACTATGATACTTGTAGACGCCGAAGTAGCTATCTCCATACAAGGTAAAATTGAGCGTACCTTCCTCAACTCCCTCGGCCATACGACTGCGAATAAGCTCCAGCGCAGTATCATCTGGGAACTCCGCCAGACGCTCCTCGTTTGTTGCATGAAGCAACACCTCGCCGTCTGCTGTCACGCCCAGCGCGGTAGACCGCTCGCCTCGGAAAGTTCGCTCGGCGGAGGCTTCAATATTGTTGGTGGCTTCTTCTAAATCATCAGTGTAGCGGTAGATCTCATGCTGGTTGCCAGCAAACACATGAAGTTCTCGCAGGTCTTTAATGAGAAGCTCATTCAGCAAGCTGATTTGTTCGCCCCTATTTAGCATCAGGTTGATGTAGTTCGAGGTAAAGTTAGATATGAGCAGAAAAACTGTAAAAATAAGAACAATTTTCACAGTGAGCGGCACCACGCGCGTGCCAGCAACTTTTTCTCCTAGTACTTTGTTGACAAACTGCGGCATGGCATTTCCCTTTTTACTCAGCAAAAAAAACTAAGCAATTAAAAAAAAGAATACTAGGATATTAAAGCAATTACAATGCAGAATAATAAACCGGATTCCGTATGTTGCATGGTTATGTAGACAACATCACCTCATCACTTTCGAGTGTTCGTTTGCGAATGTCGTGAAATTTATCCACCAGTTTCTCAACAGTGAGTGCCTCTTTTTCCGCGCCCGAGATATCAAGTATGATCTCTCCCTTGTCCATCATTAAGAGCCGGTTTCCGTACTGAATGGCGTGATTCATATTGTGGGTGATCATCATCGTGGTAAGCCCGTAGTCGTTAATGAAACGCATAGTGAGTTCAAGCACAATCTTAGCATTGCGCGGATCAAGTGCTGCCGTGTGCTCATCAAGGAGAATAAGCTCCGGACGCGAAATTACCATAGTCAGCAGCGTGAGTGCTTGGCGCTGGCCGCCAGATAACAACCCGACATTGTCTTTGAGACGATCTTCAAGGCCCATTTCAAGGCTGGTAAGTTTTTCACGGAAAAATTCCCGCATCTTATTATTAAGACTTATCCGCAATCCCTTTCGACCTTTGCGATGAGTAATCATCATGTTATCTTCCAGGGTCATAGTCGACGCTGTTCCAAGCAGGGGATCCTGAAAAATTCGCCCTATATACCGTGCTCTTTTAAACTCTTGTTCTTTGGACACATCGCGCCCGTTAATAAGCACCTGCCCTTCGGTGGGAATCATATTGCCAGAAATGAGGTTAAAAAGCGTTGTCTTACCGGCACCGTTGCTCCCAATAATGGTAATGAAGTCACCCTCATTTACTACAAGATCCACGTTCCTAATAGCAGCATTCTCATTCACCGTGCCTGGACTAAAAACCTTACTTATGTTCACCATCTTAATCATGCAGACCCCCTGGTTGCAGCTGCTTCCTTGGCATCCGGAGCTGTGCCTACGGCACCCTGCTTTGGGTCACCTCCGTTGAGGGGCGCAGCACCGGCCCCGCTCCACTTCCGCTCGCCGCGCAGCTGGGTCACAATCAGCGATACAACAATCAAAAGGCCTGTTATGAGCCGAAGGTCACTTGGAGTAAGATTGATGTAGTAGCCATAGTATCGCCCCAAATACATAAGACCTCTGTACAAAATAGAACCAAGAAGCACTCGGAGGGTCAGTATTGCAATTTTGTTGGAACGGAGAATGAACTCACCCATCATAACCGAAGCAAGGCCAGCAACAATAATCCCCTGTCCAAGATTAACATCGGCAAAGCCTTGAAACTGAGCAACAAAGGCTCCAGAAAGTGCCACTAAGCCGTTGGAGAGGCCAACACCAATCAGTTTCATGTACTCAGGATTAACCCCTTGGTTGATGACCATTTGCTCGTTGTTTCCCATTGCCCCTATTAGTTTTGTATGAATAAGAGCCGTAACAAAACCTGCCAGTATACCGCCGGTCAACGCCAGCATAAGGGCCAACCAGGGGCTACTCCCGCGCGTGAGCATTATTGCCATTATTGCGGCCCCCAAGGGAAAGGAGCCGTCCACGGTGAGATCCGGGAAATTCAAGATCCTGAAGGTGATAAACACCCCCAGGACCATAATGCCGTATACCAGCCCCTCTACAAAGATGCCTTCAATCATGGAGTGTGGGCCTATCCTTTAACGGCGTGAGACAGTGCCGTTTTCAACAACCGTGCCAGCCATAGAGACGATCTCGTCTGAGAAGGTCAGCCCTAGCGATGCCGCCACGTCCTTGTTAATGAGCAGGTCGATATCCTGCGGGTCGGTCATGAAAACCGTCGGGATATCTTCCGGGCTCTCGCCTTCCAACACGCGCGCAACAAGTCTGCCGGTCGCACGTCCCATGTTGTAGTAGTCAAAGCCCCATGCGGCAATAACACCAATATCCTCAGCCGAGGAGGGATCTGCCGACATAACCGGAACTCCTGCATTGTTCGCCACGTCTACCAAGGCACTCAACGCTGAAACAACCGTGTTGTCGGTGCTGACGTAAAAGCCGTCTACTTGCCCCGCAATAGACTGCGCGGCACTGCGAACCTCTGCCGAGTTGGTAACTGTTGCCTCAACAAACTCAAGGCCGAGATCCTCCGCCGCCTCACGGGCCAGACTTGCCAGGCGCACTGCATTTGCCTCGCCACTGGAGTACACATGGCCAATCGTCTCAATATCCGTGATGCTCATGAGGAACTCTATCTGCTCACGGACCGGTGTAAGGTCACTCACTCCAGTAACATTTCCCCGCCCCTTATCAAACGAATCTACCAATCCGGCATCAACCGGGTCGGTTACCGCAGAGTAAATTACTGGAAAGTCCTCAATGGAGTTGACCAGTGCCTGAGAGGTTGGCGTAGCAATACCAATAGCAACCCGCACACGGTCGCTACGAAACTTGTTTGCAATGGAGGCCGCAGAGGTCATTTCACCATTGGCATTCTGCAAATCATAGCGGAACTCGTAGCCAAGCTCTTCAAGCTGGTCCTGTATACCCTGTTC
>JAIVHN010000210.1 GCA_020201015.1 Spirochaeta sp.
GGTACGTAACGACTGGCCAAAACCGGGACCAGGAAGATGGCAACCAGCAGTGAGGAGGCAAGCGAGATGACTACCGTAAAGGCCAGCCCGGAAAACAACTCCCCTATGAACTCAAGCCGGTCGCGGAAAATGGCAATAGGCAGGAACACACAGATGGTTGTCAGCGTCGAGGCCACAATAGGCGTAATCATTTCCTGTGAACCCAGCACTGCGCTGGCGGTAAGCTTTGCCCCTTTTTCACGATACCTATAAATGTTTTCAAGAATAACAATAGAGTTATCTACCAGCAGTCCCACGCCAAGTGCCAAACCGGCAAGTGTCATGATGTTCAGCGTCAAGCCAAAGAAGAACATAAACATGAGGGTGATAATGATTGATGCGGGAATTGAAATTGCAATGACCAATGTGGTTTTAATTGAGCGGAGAAAGACAAAGAGTATCAGAACTGCGAGGCCCGCGCCTCCTACAGCCTGACGCGAGACCGTCTCCAAGGAGTCACGAATAATCTCGGTGGTATCTTGCAGCGCGCTGATCTGCATATCAAGCGGCAGAGCCTCGTTAATTGCTGGCAGGCGCTCATACACGTTGTCGGCTGTCTGCACAGAATTGGTGCCGCTCTGCTTTTGAACGATAACGAACACACCAGGGCGCCCATTGATATACACGGCATTTGTTTCACGACGCAAGCCCTCGTAGACCTCAGCAATGTCTCCGAGACGAACGACGATGTTTGCTCCGCTAGCGTCAGCGCCTCCGGTAGCTCCGCCAAAGCCCATTGCAGAGCCCCCACCGCGGGTTGCAACAACGGCGTTTCGAATATCCTCAATAGAACGGAACTCGCCTGCTGTGCGGATCAGTAGATTATTGTCGCCTTCGGTTATGCTTCCTGCTGAAACCTGCGCGTTCTGAGTACGAAGCGCCTGGGCAATCTGGTTAAAGGTTAAGTTGTACGCCTCAAGCCGATTCTGAGGTATCTCCACCCTAATGATTCGCTCACGTCCACCCTGAACACTGGCAAGTGCAACACCCTCAATTTGCTCTATGCGCGGCTGTATCGTATTAACAGCAATTTCGCGCAGCTCCTCCGGCGAACGGTTGCCGGACACCTCCAGCTGGAGTATAGGAATTTGCGAAGGGTCAAACTTGAAAATCTGGGGTGAGCTGGCCTCGTCCGGCAGATTGTTGCGGACAAACTCCAGCCGGTCACGAACATCATTGGCCGCCTCCACCATGTCGGTACCCCAGACAAACTCTAAAATTAACTGACTCCGTCCCTCGGACGAGGTCGAGCTAATACGGTCTATATTGCTGACGTTGCTCAAAAAAGACTCAAGCGGCCGAGTAAGATTCCGCTCCACCTCCTCCGGCCCGGCCCCTTCATAGGTGCTCGTGAGTACGAGTACCGGCGGCTCAATCTCTGGGAAGAGGTCAATGGGAATATCAAGCGATGTATACAATCCAAAACCAAGCACCAGTGCGAACAGCACAAAAAAGGTAGTCGGCCTGTTAACAACTCTGCGTGTGAGACTCATGACGCCCCCCTACCTGACCGACGCTTCGCGCGGCAATGGGTCGATCTCGGTCACAATATTCACGCGTGCCGAGTCATCAAGCAGGTTCTGTCCTTGAACTACGACCAGTTCTCCACCGGAGAGTCCCTCAAGGATCTCAATGGTTTCGTCAATTTCAATTCCAGTCGCGACTGGTCGCCGTTCGACACGCACTTCGCTGGAGTCAACATCTTCCTCTTGCTCACCGTTTACTACGAGAAAAACAAAGTCTTCGTCAAAACGCCGTACAACCGCATGTGCTGGCAGTTTTACTGTATCGCTCTTTTCCTGCGTGATGAGGCGAACCTGCGCAAACATCCCCGGCCGTACCCGTGAGTCGGCAGTCTCAAGTCGTAATGTAAGCTCCATAGTTCGTGACTGCGGATCCAAGACCGGACTGGTCTCGGTTATCCGCGCATTAAAGCGTGCATCGGGATACGCGCTCAGACTCACAATTGCGCGTCCACCAAGGTTCACGCTCCCTATGTAGCGCTCCGGAATGTGTGTCCGAATTTGAAGGTCGGTGGTAGTTGCAATACGAGCCACCGGTTGCCCCGCGGCACGCGTGCCCCAACCTGCGTGGGCAGCGACACCACGGTGCCAGATATCGGTGCGCGTACGGGGCTCGGGGTGAATCGTTGGCCCGGTCGGGACGGGTCTATCTCTGCAACCACTTGGCTGCGTTCAACGCGTTGCCCAATTCGTACTGGAATTGAGGTGACCTCGCCTACCGTCTCGGCAAACACATCTACCGCGGAGCTTGTCTCAACGTCCCCGTTTACCCTCAGGTAATCAAACATCTCTCCACGCACTGCGGTACTTACCCCAACCGGGAATACCGTCTCTTCAGGTTCCTGCTCGCCTACCGGTTCTTCGCCTCGACCGCCAGCGAACTGCCCGCAGCTGGCAAGCACCAGGCCAGCACTAAGAAGCACAAAAAATTTCTTCATCTTATTATTTACTCCGTTCCTTGAAATTGAAAATCATTCTTGCTCAACAGACTCGAGCCGCGTAAGGTCGTGCAGTTCAGTGCCCAGCTGAAACTCCAAATCTAGGAGAAGCTCGATGTAGCGTTTACGTTGCTCCAGTAAGTCGATCTGTGCTTCGTCAAGGTCGATTTCGGCGTCGCGCACCTCATTCAGTGTACGGAGACCGGCATCGTAAGACTCTTGTGCCAACTCAAGAGCTCGCCCTGCAAGTCGAACATTGAGCTCCTGCACCTCAATTGTACGTTCCGTTGTTTCTATACCGCGCAAGAGTCCAGCAAGTTGTGTCTCCACCTGGCGGTATGCGTCGCTCAGTCCAAGCCGTGACTTTTCGAGGTCGGTGCGCGCATTCTGAATTGCGGTACCCGGCTGCGATACCGGAATGAAGCCCGAGAGCGGCACAATCATAGTAACGCTGAACTGCCCGCCACGATCCCAGTTACCGGTGTCAGTGACATCGCTTGAGAACGGGTTGCCGGGGAGATTTCCTGCGGTGTTAAACGTAGGTCCCTCGGTGTACCCCAGACGCAGCGTCGGATACCGCTGGGCACGCGAGTCAGCAAAAGCAATTTCGTTGCCAGCAACCGCTTGCCGTTGTAGGCGAATGGTGGGGTTCCGCCCCACCAGCTGCATAAGGGTCTCGGTCTCCGGCAACTCAACAGTCTCGCTTGCCAGTGAACCAGCCAGCTCAATCTGGGTTGTTCGAGAAATACCAAGCACTTGTTTAAAACCCAGTAGTGAGTTGTCGTACTCTGCTTCCGCTCCCAACACCCGAGCACGTGCGGCCTCAACGGCGACCTGGGTCTGAAGTAGACTCAACTCGTCAATGAGTCCGTTGTCAAAGTTAATCTGTGCGTCCTCGTAACGACGAACTGCGGAGTCCAAGCGTTGTTCGGCAAGTTGGTACTGCTCCCACTGCAACAATATGTCGTAAAAGGCTTTGCGCACCTCAAGCTCGAGCTGTGCCTGTGCAATTTCAAGTGAGATGCGCCCGGTCTCGTAGTCAAGCTGCACCGCACGAATACCCTGGAAAACACGCAGGTTGAGAATGAGTTCGGCCTCAAGCTGCGGGCGCAGCACCCAACGTCCGACATCGTCCTCGTCTGGTGACTCGACCGGCCCAAGAGGGGATGTCAAAGGCAAATTATCACGCGGGTTCTCGTGCGGCCGCGACAGGGTTGCGCTCGCACTCAGCTCAGGAATGAAGACGTTCCAGGCGCGATTGTCGGCACGATAGCGCTTAATCAGATCAAGCTCCTCGGAGCGTATATCCAGATTGTTATCGAGCGCCAGTACGACGGCGGCTTCAACCGACAAGGGCAAAGGCGACTCGGCTTCGGTTGCGGAACCGCCTTCACTCTGCAGTACCGCTGAATCCTCAGACTGTGCCACGACGACCTGCGGTGCCACCAGCGCCCCAAGCGCAAAGAGCCCCAGGGCGGTAACCAGGGCGCCAGCAGAAACTGGGCCACGCCTTTGTGATGCGTATACATGTATCATGTGATAACTCCTTCGTGTCCCGCAGCGTCACTCGACGCTACGGCGGCGGCCTCCAAGCCGCCCATAGATAGTGTGTAAATGCTGCGCATATGTCGGTGCAGTTCAGGTTCGGAACTAATGTCCGGTCGGAAGAAGGCTGCATCATGCATTACATAGAGATTGAGATAACTCACCACAGTCACGAGTTCATGAGCGCCAGCGCGCATCTGCCCCTCATTGAGCGCGTTCTGCAGGAAAGCAAAAGCGTTAAAGGCCCGCTCACGCGTGACCGAGTCCAGCTCGATTTCGAGATTCTGCGCCCGGAACCAGTGGGTGATTGTCAGCAGTTCCGGGTTCTGGAGCATGTACGCCGATGTTACAATGAGAAAGGCGTAGAGCCGGTCTTCAACACTCTGAAATTGCTCCATGCGTGCAAGCAGAACGTCAAAGAAATGCATGCGCATGCGCTGCACCATCTTTGCCAACATCTCGTCTTTGTTTTTAAAGTAGAAGTAGAGACTGCTTTTACTCATTCCTACTTTTTCAGCAATTCGTTCAATGGTTGCCTCAAAGAGTCCTACCTCAGCAACCACATCCGAAATAGCCGTAAGTATGCGGTCACTCTCAATGCGACCATCAATGCCGACATGGCTTAGTGATTCAACCCGCGTGAAATTTGGAGTCTTAACCGCGTCTTGCACGAGTAGCCCCTGCATGCACACGTGATAACTGCGGGCTATGGATGTCTCAATTGCCGCGGTTTCCCGCGAATGCCGATCCAGCGGAAGTAAATCTTCATCTATATAACCGACCATTGACCAGAAAACACCGCTGAACATAACAAAATGGCCGGTGGAGGCAAGCAGCTCTGGATCTGCCTCCGGATAGCGTCGCCGCACTGCCAACTCAAGCCGTTGGTGCTGTACCCGGAAAAGCGCGCCAAGATCTTCGCGGGTAAGTCCGACAGGCCCAATCAACTGCGTGACAAAAAACGCCGCGTACTCGGGCTGTTCGGCAAAGAAGAGGTTCATTACTTCGACAAAACCATGCACCAACTCTTCCAGGTTTTGGTCGCCTTCTGCGTCAACAAGCTGTTCTGAGAGCCGAGTATAGTCGGCAACGAAGCGATCCTGCATAGCGAGCATGAGTTCATCTTTATTCTTGAAATAACGGTACAGCGCTGGCTTAGTAAGCGCCAGCTCCTCGGCCAAGGTGGTCAGACTCATGTCGGTAAACCGAGTAGCCCCCCAAACCTTGAACGCGGTTCTTATTATGTGCAGCCGTTGTTGTTCTTTTTTGCTCACGTACTATCCCTTTGAATGTTAACGAACATTCGTTCACTTAAGTTAATGCTTGTTCTACGGAGAGACAAGGGGTTTTGTCGGTCAATTTTCGTCTGCTCAAGCTACAGTAGTAGCCAGGTGTAGCGTCCTACAGCTTAGGACGATATTCCGTTGACGGCTTGCCCACGCGGGCTTAGAGTAAAGTAATTGTTTTGAACTCGCACAACAAATAAAGAGGCAGAAAAATCATGAGCTTTATGTCGGACATTGAAATTGCCCAGCAGGGCAAAATGCAACCAATTGACCGGATTGCTTCCGCTCTTGGCCTTTCATCAGATGAGATTGAACTTCACGGGAAGTACAAAGCCAAGATATCTATGGCACGAATGCTAGTCCGCAAGAAAGAGCAGCCCGGCAAGCTGGTACTCGTCACGGCTATAACCCCAACCCCAGCCGGTGAGGGTAAATCTACCACTACCATCGGGCTCGGCATGGCGCTCACGAGGCTTGGGAAGAATGCCGCCGTTGCCCTACGCGAACCCTCGCTTGGCCCCTGCTTTGGCGTAAAGGGCGGGGCCGCAGGCGGCGGGTACTCGCAGGTCCTCCCCATGGAGGAGATTAACCTGCACTTCACCGGCGACATTCATGCGGTGACAACCGCCCACAACCTGCTGTCGGCCATGCTCGACAACCATCTAAAGCAGGGTAACTCCTTAGGCATTGACACCACACGCATTGCCTGGAAACGCGTCATGGACATGAACGACCGAGCATTGCGCAATATCGTAGTGGGACTAGGAGGTTCTGCAAACGGAATTCCCCGTGAAGACCATTTCATGATCTCTGTTGCCTCGGAGGCGAACCTGGTGCAAACCTTGGAAAACACATCGGCTTTCATTCACGGCGGCCCTTTTGCCAATATCGCCCACGGATGCAACAGCGTCAGCGCAACCTCGCTGGCACTGGATATGGCAGATATCGTCGTTACCGAGGCCGGGTTTGCCTCTGACCTGGGCGCCGAGAAATTCTGCAACATTAAGTGTCGGGCCGCCGGATTAAAGCCGGATGCGGCAGTGGTGGTTGCCACGGTGCGCGCACTCAAGATGCATGGCGGAGTTGCAAAACACAACCTGGAAAGCGAAAACACAAACGCCGTGAAGGAAGGACTTGAGAACCTAGATAAGCACATAGAAAACATGGGTAACTTTGGTCTGGAACCGGTAGTAGCAATTAACGTGTTTCCAACCGACACACCGGAGGAACTGCGCCTGGTGAAGGAACACTGTGAGCGCCGCGGCACACGCGTCGCAATTTCCGAGGTTTGGGCCAAGGGTGGCGAAGGCGGCGAAGCTTTAGCCAAGGAAGTATTAGCTATACTCGACAGCGAGAGTTCACACTTTGAATACCTGTATGACGAGAAACTGCCTATTGTTGACAAGATTGAGCGCATTGCAACGATGATGTACGGGGCGGATGGGGTGGATATACTCCCGGCGGCAGCAAAACAGATCCAGAAGTTCACCGAGCAAGGCTACGACAAGCTTCCAATTTGTGTGGCTAAGACCCAGAACTCGCTCTCGGACGATGCAACCCTGAGAGGCCGCCCACGAGGCTTCCGTGTAACAGTGCGTGAGTTGTCGCTCTCTGCCGGGGCTGGTTTTCTTGTGGCGTATGCTGGAAACATTATGACCATGCCGGGTCTACCAAAACGGCCAGCCGCCGCAGGAATAGATATTGACGATTCAGGTCGCATTAGCGGATTATTCTAGAGCTAGTCCAGAGGTATTTTCTCGTTGTCTTAGAGCAACATTTTTACACATGGAATCGGCGGCGGAGATCAATCCGCCGCGCAATTCCATACTGCACATACAAGAGAAAGCCTGCAGGCGGCAGCAGCGCGCCAGCAACAATTGCGCTCCAGCCAAATGCAGGCACACCCGCACCGCTCAGGTTCATGGTAATGACAACATCGACCCCAACACAGAACACCACAATACCGGCCAGCACGAAAGCCCCGACATTGGCACCTTTTCTTTTGACCTTCAGTGATGCCGCTACCACCACACTACAGACAACTGCAAGCACCACAAGAATCGGCAATCCGACCGAGTAAAACCACCATGGCGAACCATGAAGATTATCCACCACCCAGAGGAACCCGGCACTAACCGTTACGTAGAAAAAAACAATTGCGACTACCCGCCCAAGCAGGAGCAACGGAATAACCGCGTACGCCCACGCAGTTAACAATGCGGCCGCAGCATACAACGACCAGTCAAGTGCACCATTTTGAACAAGGTCGATAATAAGAACTACTAACAGCGGAGTGAAAAAAACCAGCGACAACAGGTACAGAGCAAATCTTCGTCTGTACTCAGCCGGAAGCTGGACGTGCTCCTCCTTGTAATCAACCTGCGCGTACTCAGGCATGCCCCCGGGGTCACGCGCCAACGCTTGTATGGGTGCACGACAGAGCGGACAGCTCGTTGCTTTGGGGTCTACCTCGACCCCACAATGTGAACAGTACGGCACTAGTCGCCTCCCCAGTTAGTGTGCACGCGTGCAGTAATTCCTAACTCACGTAACGTGCGAAAGAAGTACATCTCCACAAGCGAATTATCAATCATGCGCCCAAAGGTAATAACAATCTCATCGCCATATCCAATTACAGCGCAGTTAACCTTGGTCATTGGGCTTGGCGGCGGCAGAAACTCGTAGCGTTCCACCTCGCCTGCAACTTCAGCGGGAAGGCTCACACGACCCAGGTTTGATATGCTGGCAGTATTCATTCCCTCGGCTACTCTCCGGTAAACAAACGCCACCAGCCGATCTTTAATTGCGCGCGGGACAACCCGCAGTACCGGATTACGCTCATTTCTTACATTACGCTTGAGGTGTGTGCGAAGATTCTTCTTGTTCAGCTCCAAGCGCAGCCTGTAAAAGACCAGGCGAAAAACTTCCTCGAACTCAAAATGGCCAAGTCGCAGATCAAGCTCAACCGAAACCACCGAGAAGAAGTTACGCATACTGCGAGATGGAAAAAAGGCCCGCAGATTAACCGGTACGAATACACGCACAGGGCGCTTGGGGTTACCCAGCCGTTCTGCGGCCAACTGCAAAGCATAGCAGTACACCGCAGTTAGAAAGTCGTTAATACTGCCGCCACGCTCCTTGGCCGCCGCTCGTACGGCGTCAGTCGGGACCACACCGCTGCTTACTCGATACAACCCTACCGGTAGAAGAGGGTGCGGCAGGTGCCACGCGCCACCAACAGAGGTCGGTGCCGGTGCATGCGGCACGTACTCACGCAGAAAGCTGTCTTCGGTCTCTTGTGAGTCTTGTTCAGATTCCGGATGAATAACATTCTCCCAGTCCGAAATGATACCATGCGTCTCTTCATAGTAAGCGCAGAGCAACGTGTTGAGAAAATGAAGCGCGCCAAATCCGTCGGTCAACGCATGCGAGAACTCAACAGCAATGCGGCGGTGATAGCACCGCACCCTGAGAAGAAAGCTTCCACGCCGCCGGAGGGTGTGACGCATACACGGATTTTGCGGGTCCGGCATAACGCGAAGCACCCCCGGGTTCTCCTCAAAGTAGTACCAGAAAAAGCCGGGCCGCAGATGCACCTGGTAGTACGGGAACCGTTGCATGCAGCGCTCCAGCGCTTGCTGCAACGCCTGCACTCGCACCGGCCTATTCAGTACAACCGCAAGCCGGAACAACGTGGTGTAACGGTGCGAGAGAGCCGGAGCAAATGCCTTTGCCGCGTTATCAAGTCGATACCAGTTGCCGGACACCGACGTGCCGGACACTGACGGTTGAGTTTTCATGTTACCTGTACGGTATCTCATGCCCAGGGCACAGACAAGAGGAAACCGAGGCGTAGCGGGCGATAGAGGGCGGGCGATAAAGAGCAGGCAATAAAGAGGCCGAGTTTTATGTCGGTACTCATTTGCGTTGTTGGAGATAATCAAGTAGTATATGCCTATGCTTGGAATGATTAGTCGCATTGGTACCGCTGAGCTTGTTATTATATTTGCCGTAATACTCTTGATCGTTGGCCCTGCTAAACTACCGGGAATGGCGCGGTCAGCGGCCCAGTCTCTTGGTAAAGCTAAGAAAGTGAAAAAAGACTTCCACGACGAACTCGACTCACTTAATCCACTTACCGATATCAAGGCCGACATCGACTCAATCAACCCGGCAAAGATCGTAAGGTCGCAGTTCGAAGACCCGCAGTCACCCAGCAAACAAGCATCCGACAAACATAACGAGTAGCAAAAATGTCAGCTACCAACAGCCCAATGAAGATACCACATCGTGCTGCTTTTTCACTGGTGGTCGCGTATGTAGGACGGAAGCTATATGATCAGCTGCGCTCAGTCGCCTTTATCGTTGGGTATCTACTGGTTTTCCAGCTTTTCGTTCTCCGCATTCCTATTGCAAACGCCGCGGTGCTCGCCTTTGGGCTTGCAATCTCGGTATTTGGGCTGGCGCTCTTTTTAGAGGGACTCGTGCTCGGACTCATGCCTTTGGGCGAGTTCATTGGGCTCCGACTTCCGGAAAAGACTATACTTCCGGTAATACTCGCATTTGGTGTGGCGCTTGGTTTAGCGGCAACATTTGCCGAACCGGCAATTGGCGCGCTCCGCGCGGCCGGATCTGCAGTTGTACCGTGGGAGTCACCGCTCCTCTTTGCGTTGCTGCATCGGTACGCGGAACACTTGGTTGCAGCAATTGCAACCGGCGTTGGCGTTGCCGTCGGAATAGGAATGCTTCGTTTTGCCTATGGGCTGTCAATCAAACCTTTTGTGTTTGCCTTCACCCTCATACTCATTGCCCTGACCGTCATTGCCGCTTTTGATTCCGCATTGCGAGAGATAATCGGCATAGCCTGGGACTCCGGCGGCGTTACGACCGGGCCGGTCACCGTACCCTTGGTCCTGGCCCTTGGTATTGGTGTTGCGCGCTCCTACGGAAGCACCGAAAGTCCGACGTCCGGCTTTGGGGTTGTTATGCTGGCATCGGCAGCCCCTATAGTAGCAGTATTTGTGCTGTGCATGGTTCTGGCACCGACGGTACCCCGCTTTGAGTCCCGCGAGGCCTTTCTTTCGCCGGAGAGCCACGAACAAGCAACTCAGCTCTTTGCCTCTGAGACGCAGTTTGAAGAGTTCACCAAACGACTTAGTGATGATGCCCCGGATGCTGAACTGGGGATTGCAGCTACTCTGTCAGCGTATTTGTGGAGTTCGACGCGGGCGGTACTCTTACTGGCCGGAGGTTTTGTGTTAGTGCTGCTTATCTTCGTTCGCGAGCGCGTCCGTAGACAGGATGAAATTCTGCTTGGTGTATTTCTTACTGTACTCGGACTAACGCTGCTTGGGGGCGGAATTGAGCTTGGACTTGCACGCCTTGGTGACGATGTTGGCCGCCGACTTCCAGTAGCTTTCTCATCTATAGAGCTGCCGGAACAGCAAATCCGCATTCGGAACTTTGACGACGAGCTGCTCCAACAGGCACTCACGCCGGACGGTCGCTCGGTACAGTTTTTTTACTTGGCTGAATCCGATGGATTCCGGCCTGTGCCGTTTGGACGGTGGGCCGCACTTGGACAGGTCTTGATCCTCGTATTCGCGTTTGGCATGGGCTACGGCGCCACTTTAGCCGAGCCAGCTCTACGCGCCTTAGGGCGCACCGTCGAGCAACTTACGGTCGGAACATTCCGCGCCGACACACTCATTCGCACCGTTTCAATAGGAGTCGGTATTGGACTTGGTATGGGAATGGCGCGGATTCTGTGGGATATACCACTTCCGATTCTTCTCATACCTCCGTATGTGCTCCTTTTGCCGCTAACCGCCGTCTCGGCGGAAGAGTTTGCCGCAATTGCATGGGACTCCGCCGGTGTAACCACAGGACCGGTAACGGTACCGCTGGTAGTAGCAATGGGAATTGGAGTCGGCGGCGCGGTTGGTGTGTCCGACGGTTTTGGCGTCCTGGCATTAGCCTCGGTGTACCCGATCCTTGCAGTCACTATCACCGGCATTATGCTGCGCAGGCACCAGAACCTGATCATGCACGACAGTGAAAGGCAAGGAATTAGATAATGTCGATATCTCCTCAGGCGGAAGAGGTCCGCAGCAGTGCAGTAGCCCGCGTAACGGTACACATTAACCACCGGCTTAGTCATAAGCTCTATGACAGCTTGAAAGAGCTGGCGGTGGGACGGTTTTTCGTGGAACCAAGCCGAATGGTGCTGCTGCAGGAGAAAAAACGCAGATCCCGGTTGTTTGCACGAATCCTGTCGCTGGACGAGAATCCGGCCGAGCGCATTAGCTTTTGCCTTCCCATGGAAAGGGTTGCGCATGTCGCTACATCGCTTGTTGAGGAGTTTCGCTTTGACCTGGCAGGCCGGGGCTCGCTTTACCTTGAGCACGTCACAAGCTACTCCACGGGCAGTACTGCCACGGGCGGTACTGCCACACACGATGCGAATGACACAGTGGCAGGGCTAGGCAGATTTCGCACAGGCCTAACGGGAATAACATTCATTCTCTCGAACCCGGATGCCGGGAACCAAGTAGCCAAAACGGCGCTCGAGCTCGGCGTCTGCGTACCTTACATATCTCTTGGTGTGGGAACCGGCATTCGCGACGAACTGGGCCTACTCCGCATAACAATACCTGCAGACAAGGAGATCGTAGAGTTAGTTGCTCCCGATCATGATGCCGAGGGCCTGCTTCGTTTGATAGTGGATGAGTGCCGGCTGAATCAGCCAGGACGAGGTTTTGCGTATATCTACCCTATTCATTCTGCAGCCCTCAGCCCACAGCTTAGAATTGGACGGCAGGAACATGCCGCAAGTATTGAGCAGATTATCGGAGCAATTGATGAGTTGCGCGGCGAAACGCGTTGGCGCACACGTTTTGCATCGACAGAGGAACAACGCGGACAGGCCAATAGCCTACACCGCGATGAACGAGAGGTTTCGGTCATCTGTAGCGAGGGTCACTCAGATGCCTATGTTGCTACAGCTTCCCGCATTGGGGTTCGCGGTGCCACGACCGCGAAAGTTCGCGCACTCGGCACAGATGCAGATTCTGCATCTGGCGGTGTTGTGGCCCACGAACGTACTACCATGATTGTACCGGCGTCACTTGTTGACTCCTTGGTACATGGAATAGTGGAGGCTGGACTTTTTGAGGCTGAAAAATTGGTGCTGCGCATGGCAATTACAGACATGGTTCTTGCTGAATCATCTCTTTTTTACGTACGACGGTGTTGCATTCATTGCTTCCGTATAAGCGGCCTGACAGTCTACGTCGTCACGCGTAAAATGAATAAAACCCTCTTCCTCAAAAGGCATGATGAGCACCTCATTCCAAGATTGAACATTAGTTGATAGAAATGTCCAGAGTGTTGTGCGAACTTCCGGATCCTTGCGGTCATTTATGCATATCTCAAGGTAGCCGCCGGAGTAGAGCACAACCGAAATCCAGCGCTTGTTTACCACCAACTCGGCTACCGTGCTATATGGTCCCACGAAGTCGCGAAATTTTCGGATCCATTCCTCATGAAAGCCAGGTACGATGTAGACAGTGCCGTCTAATGACAGCCACGAAGCACCCGGGCGCAAGGAAAACCTTTCCTCTGCCTGAGGCAGTTCACCTGAAGATGTGTCTTCTCCGCCCACTCTGCGCCTCTCTACACGCTCATCACAACTCAGCATGGTGCACGTGCTGCGCACCATAGGATACGGAAGTTGTAACGCGCGAACGGTGAAGGGTCAAGCCGTTATGATGCTTTGCGAAAACGGAAAATGCCCCAGGCGAGTCGCCCCTTTTTGCCACCTTCCACCCAGTGTCGCAGGCCAGTTTTCATTCGTTCAATATAGTCCCGGCCGACAACCTTGGACAGTTCCGCGTCACGAAGCAGCGTTTCATCGTGAACTCGTTGGTAGTGCGTGGCTAACTGCGGGGTGTTTTCGTCAAAGCCCAGCTCCTCAAACCCGAGTCGGCCCAGCGTCTCTCGGTAGAATGAAGGACAGGCAAGGTCGGATAGGTTGAGCCGCGCCAAGATTGGCCCAAGCTCCTGGGCATCACAGTCGTCGGCGCGCATCGGGTCGGTGAACACCATTCGGCCACCGGGTTTGAGCACCCGCGCGGCCTCGTTCAGCACCTGCCCGCGGCGGCCGCTATGCAGCATCGCATCCTGCGACCAGATCAAGTCAAAGCTATTGTCCTCAAACGGGATATCCTCAAAGCTACCGTCGACGACCTCAATCTTGTTTTCCAGACCGGCCTTGCGATTTTGCTTGCGAGCGCGCTGGTTCTCAACCTCACTCAAGTTCAGCGCAACAACTTTGCAACCAAACCGGCTGGCCAAGTAGCGCGCCGCACCGCCATACCCCGAGCCGATGTCCAGTACAGCGGAGTCGGCGCTCAGGTCGGTGTATTCCGCCATCTGCGCCACCGTGCGGCGGCTGGCGGCACCTATGTCCTCGTGGGGGTTTTCATAAAGCCCAATATGGATATCCTCACCACCCCAAATGGTGTAATAGAAGGTGTCGGCGTCGCTTGAGTTATAGTAGCTCTGTGCAGTTACCGTTGCTGTTTGTTCATACTTTCGTGCCATTTCTAACTCCTTGTTAGTAGCGATAATGGTCGGGTTTGTAGGGCCCTTTTACCGAGACACCAATGTACTCGGCCTGTTCCTTACTCAACGTGGTCAAGTTAGCTCCGATTTTAGATAGGTGGAGTCGTGCAACCTCCTCATCCAGTTCTTTGCTCAGCACGTACACTCCGGGCTCTCGCTTCGTGCGGTGCAGGTCAATTTGGGCCAAGGTTTGGTTGGTGAAGCTGTTGGACATAACAAAGCTTGGATGACCGGTTGCACAACCAAGATTCACCAGTCGGCCCTCGGCCAAGAGATACACACTGTGTCCGTCGGGAAAGAGGTACTTGTCCACCTGAGGTTTGATGTTGATCTTTTTCACGCCGGGATACGCGTTCAGTTTCTCAACCTGAATCTCGTTGTCAAAGTGCCCAATGTTGCACACAATGGCCTGGTCTTTCATACCGGCCATGTGCTCGGCAGTGATGATGTCTTTGTTCCCGGTCGTAGTCACGTAGATGTCGGCTTGCGGCAAGGCTTCTTCGACAGTACAGACGGTGTATCCAGCCATGCTTGCCTGCAGGGCACAGATTGGGTCGATTTCCGAGATCATTACCCGAGCCTTGAGCGATGCAAGGGCCTCGGACGAACCTTTTCCCACGTCACCAAAACCGCATACCATGGCGGTCTTGCCTGCAATCATTACGTCTGTGGCACGCTTAATGCCGTCTACCAAGCTCTCGCGGCAGCCATATACATTGTCGAACTTGCTCTTGGTAACCGAATCGTTGACGTTAATTGCTGGGAACAGCAGCTCGCCGCTCTCCTGCATTTGGTAAAGCCGATGCACGCCGGTAGTTGTCTCTTCGCTTACTCCACGAAGGTCCGACACTACGCGTTTCCAGAACCCCGCGTCGCTATGCTGAAGATCTCTCAGCAGATCGTTTACGATCTGCAGCTCACGGTTGTCGGTTGCTTCATCAAGCATCGTAGGTTTTTTCTCCGCCTGATATCCGCGGTGAATGAGGAGGGTCGCATCACCGCCGTCGTCGACAATCTGCTGTGGTCCGTTCCCGTCGGGCCAAGTCAGAGCCTGCTTGGTGCACCACCAGTACTCCTCCAGAGTCTCGCCTTTCCAGGCAAAGACCGGAACGCCACGCGGGTCCTCGGGGCTACCACCTTTGGCGGGCGGACCTACTACACTAGCTGATGCAGCATGATCCTGGGTCGAGAAGATGTTGCAACTTGCCCACCGGACGTCGGCGCCAAGCTCAACCAGTGTTTCTATAAGCACCGCGGTTTGAATAGTCATGTGCAGACTGCCCATAATCCTCAGGCCCGCCAAGGGCTGCTCGGCTGCGTACTTCTCTCGTGATGCCATCAGGCCGGGCATCTCTTGCTCGGCAATATCTATTTCCTTGCGCCCATACTCGGCAAGGCTCAAATCCTTGACCTTGTGGTCAAGCTTTAGGTCGGTTTTCATTACCGTACTCATATAGTGTCTCCTCTATTGGTTGATGTCATTGATGTGGTCTTTTTAGATCTGAAAGAACTTGGCGGCAGGTGCCGGTCTAGACGTTGCTGCCCTATGATTCATGCTCCAACGCTCTGGTGATATCTTGTGACTCGGCCAATGAGAACTGTGCGCCCTGCTTTTCGACGATACGAGCAGCAATAAAGGAGGCTATGCGCCCGGCCCCACCAAGTGACGCTCCCTTTTCAAGACCGTACAAGAACCCGGCAGCGTAGGTGTCGCCAGCACCGGTCGTATCAACCGCCCGAGCATCAAAGCCTTGTACGGCAGCGCGCTCACCGTTATGGGAGGCAATGTACGAGCCCTGCGCCCCGTCCTTTACCGCAGCCACACCGGCCTGGTCGGCAAGCTGAACCACGGCACGACGGGGGTCGTCATACCCCATGAGGATGTGAGCCTCGTCGCGGTTTGCCAGTACGACATCAACCTGGTCGGCTATAAGCTCCAAGAAGTCATCACGGTGACGCTCCACGGCAAAGGGATCGGCGACGTCAAATACCACCTGCGTACCGTTGTCACGCGCCGCCGCAATGGCGCTCAACACAGCGTTCTTCTGCGACGGTGTGTCCCACATATAGCCGGTGAAGTAGAGGTAATGTGCCTGGGCAACCCGCTCAAGGACAACGCGATCCGGGCTGAAGTGTGGACACACCCCAAGGCGCGTGCACATAGTGCGCTCCTTGTCCGTCGAGACCAGCACGATACTGGTACCTGTTTCGCCGGGCTCTACCGTAAGCTCGGACTCCACCCCGCGCTCGATTAGACGCTCGGCGTAGATCGAGGCCAGCTCGTCCTCGCCCACCACACCGGAAAGCGCGGTAGGCACCCCCAAGGACGCGAGGGTTACCATGGTATTGGGGCAGGCCCCGCCAGGGGCGTAGCTTCGCTCTCGGTCTTGAAAAAACTTTAGGATCTCGGCGCCGCGCTCGCTGTCAATCAACTGCATGGTGCCTTTGTTCAGGCCCAACTCCTGGAGATCGTGCTCTTCAACCTCAATAAGAACGTCTATGAGTGGGTTACCTATTCCGTAGACTGCTACTTTGCCCATGCTAATTCTCCGATCTCAAGAGGAGTAGAGTCAAGCATAGAGGCAAACTGCTCGGCCTGGTCGGCCAGCTTATCGGGGTGTCCTTCGCTCACCGACTCCGAAGTGAAATAGTAATTTTCGCCTACGCTCATTCGTATCGCCTCCTGTTTTTTCATGCTCCTGTTGAAGTAACTGACACGCACTATTACCCGCTGCAACTACGTCACCTACTAAATTACTTATTAAAATCTTTTGTGTTCAAATTATATGCACTTCCGATGTTACGGGCTGACAGGATATAGTCAAGTGCAGCTCGGTAGTTTTTACAAAAAACTTGGCCGCGGCCGCTGTAAACCAGACTCCAGCTGCAGTCCTACATAAAAAACACCGCTCTTGACAAAAGCTCGAACCATGGATAGAAACAGCTATACGGGGCACCACACAAAACTCGCACAAGAGGCGGCGCACAAAACATGGATGATTGGCCGGGAGCGAGAACGGTTGAAGAGTTTCACAGGCAAATTTCGGATGCCTACACCCGAAGTCCGCTTGAGATCTTAATTTTTATAGGTTTCTTTGTTATTCTCCTGGGCATTTTGCTCGGATATCGCCGCCACGTAGCACGCAAAGAAAAGCACGCTGAGTTTCAGCGCACCGAACGCCTCTATCAACAAGCCTTGCGCCGCACTCCACTTTCACCATCTCAGGTTGAGCTGCTCAATACCTTGGCCGAGACGCTGCATCGGCCCTCAGAACGATACCTCCTCTTTGAAGATGAGTCTTTGTTCAACTCATGTGCAGTGCGGGCACTGGAGCAAAAGAAGGTTGCCCCGGATGCGGTCGCAGGGCTGCGCATACTGCTTGGATTTGATTCCGACGGCGCAAAAGCCCCGCACTCCACAACCCAGCTCAAACCAGGTGCAACGGTCCTGCTGAGAGGCCGGGCCAAGGACAAACCGGTTGCCGCCGAGATTGTATCCAGCTCTCGTACTATGGGGCTTGAACTGCGGTGTAGATCTGAACGCATAAACCATTTGCCGCTCAGCGGGCGCGCTATACAGCTCATTTATCACAATGCAGCAGGCATATTTGTTTTCGCGTCACTTGTCTTGTCGCGTGAAGACGGTACCTTGGTTCTGCGCCATGCCGAACAACCGCAGCGCTTACAGCGCCGCCGCTACTTCCGTAAATCCGTTCGTTTGCCAGTACGTATAGAACGGATATCACCCGAAGGGCGGGATCTTAGCGGTATTGTTTTTGACCTTGGTGGGGGCGGTGCCGCACTAGAGCTTGTAGAGATACCTGGCGAGACGACAGGTCACAAGGAGTTGCCACCGGACATCGGTGACCTGCTATATATGTACATTGAGCCTGAACCTAGCGAGATGTGGAAACTACAGGCGCGAGTTGTACGCGTCTCTCCACAGGGAATTCATCTGGTATTCACCGCGTTACAGGAGCAAGACCGTGACAAGATCTACCGTTATCTTTTCCGTTCCGAGTGAGCGGCAGTGGCTGGAGGTAACTCAACTACCAGCTCTACCCCAGGGCTCAGGGAAAGCTCCTGCCCGGCACATTCTATGTGAAGCGCAGTTTCATTATCCTCGGAAGCCAAAAACCGGGCAACTCGCCGGTTAAGATTGACACCAACTTGTTCACCACGAAACCTCATACTAAACTCCAGCTCGCTCCAGCCATCCGGTAGACGTGGCGAGAAAACAAGCGTTTCTCCTTTGTGCCGCATTCCTGCGAATCCACTTACAACAACTTGCCAAGAGGCCCCACAGGCTGCGGTATGAATACCTCCAATGAAGGTCCCCCCACTAAAGGCCTTTCCCGTTCCAAAGAGGTCTACCCCTGCGGCACGAATAAAATAGTCATACGCCGCCCGGTGTTGCCCAACCCAGGATGCAACCATGGAATACACCGGCGGACTGAGCGACGAGCCATGCTGAGTGCGAGGTTCGTAATAGTTATAGTTCGCGTTCATGATTTCAGTGGAGTAGGCATCCCTATGTAGAACAAAGGTCTGGCATACATCGGCTTGCTTTGATACCTGGGTCTCAACAGCAACACCGTTGGGCCACCCCCAATACTCTGCCGGGTCCACAATTCGCTGTCCGAGCTCCCGCGGTGTTATATCTTCCAGGCGAAAAAACCCATCAAACTGCTCAATAACAGCGGACGATTTCGGCTTCTGGACATGAAGCCGTTCGGAGACATCCTGCCAGAAATCCCTATCAAGCTCAGATATTCCGAGTTCTCGGCGTAACGTAGCGGAACGGTCCGGTTTCTTGTGCTGCAACTCGTTAAAAAGTGACACAGCACGGCCAAGCACGAATTGTGTTTGGACGGCCGTGAAAAAGTTGTTGTCAACGTTTTCATGATACTCGTCTGGCCCCAACAAGCGTATAAGCTCGTAACGCCGTTTCTCCGGCTTGTAGTACACAAATGATTGTAGAAAGCGGGCAACCTCGAACACAATCTCGGCGCCGTAGCGAGACATGAACTCCCAGTCATCGGTAGCATCAAGATACAGAAATACTGCATATGCGATATCGGGAGAAATGTGGATTTGCCAGTCGTTGAAGTGATTGCGTATTGCGCGGCCGCTGAGCACATCAACAAAGAAATAAGACGGGCAGATCTCATGACCATCTTTGCCGCTTATCCAGGCATAAAACGCGCCTTTATACCCTAAATCTCGCGCTTTGGCTCGTGCACCATCAAGGGTGTGGTATCGATACAGCAGAATATTCCGTGCAATCTTTGGCCGGGTATAGAGAAACATCGGCATGTTGAAGATTTCCTGGTCCCAGAAGGCAGCCCCTTGGTAGGCTTGGCACGAGAGCCCGCGCGCGCCAATAGGCAAGCGTTCGGAGTGCATAGGTGTAGCAATGATATTATGGTAGAGGTTGTATCGCAGGAGCGTCTGTGCTACTGGGTCACCAGTTACCCGAATGTCACAGTCGGCCCAGATGTGGTCCCACAATGCACAGCTGTCGTCGACCAGCTTTCCGTAACCATGCTCGACCATGGCACCGAGGGACTCATCAAGTTCCCGTTGAACTGCACTCCGCGCGAGAAAGCCGTCGGCGGTGCTTGCGTGAGGTAGCTCGCTGGGCGAATCGCTGCCTAAGTCGTTGGCCGAATAGACTGCGGCGAAGATAGTAATTGTACAAGCCTCACCCGGGCGAAGATGCAGCACACTCTCGTGCCGGACGCCGACTTTGCTATCTGCAGTTACCTTAGGCGTCACCTCGTAGCCGTCAACAAACACGCGGTGCCCGACAACGATCGGCAATTCTGATTCCACCGTGAGCAGA
>JAIVHN010000045.1:0-14547 GCA_020201015.1 Spirochaeta sp.
GAAGCGCCCGACTCAGTCGCAGCCGTTCCCGAGGATTCCGAGCCCGAAGTAGCGCCCGAGCCAAGTTTTCGCACCGAGTATTTGCTTAGTCGCGAACGGTCGTTCCGCGGCGATGGGCGGCTGGATTCGTATCGCGAGTTTATCTACGAGCCGAGCGGTATCGGGCTTCTTGAAGAGATGCGTTATACCGCCGGTGAGCGACTCCTTCAGGCGCGACGCTATGAACTCATGGACGGGCGTCCGGTTGAGGAACGTCTCTACAATGAAGAGGATCAACTTCGGGCCATTCGAAAGTATGAGTATGATCAGCAAGGCAATTTGACTATGGAGGAGCAGCTTGATTCCGCTGAAGAGTTCCAGACCCGCTCGACGTATGGATACGACGCCGAGGGTCGGCGCACGAGCTGGCAGGTGTTCACGAGTTTTGCCGGACTCATGGGCTCAACGGCATATATGTATGACAACAGTAGTCTCGTCCGTATAGAAAGTCTCAGTCCGGCTGGCGATCTTGAGGAGTATTTCGCTATTGAGGTCGACAACGATGGACGTCCGATACGGAGAACACAGTATGACGATCGTGACAGACGTCTGGGCTATGTTGAGTATGAATACGAGGGTAACACACTGGTACGTGAGACGGTTCGGCTGGCCACTGGGGCAGTTCAGCGTTCGGTTCATTACGAGTATGATGACAACGGAAACATTATCGTAGAGACTCATTTTGACGCATCCGGCAATCCGCTAGAACGTCTTGAGCGTGAGTTTATTACGCGCGAGGTGCAGGAGTAATAATTTATGAGAGTAGAAATTATCAAAAAACTAACTATGCGGACTATGCTTGCGCTGAGTCTTTTTCTCATTCCGACCGGGATGGTTCTCCATGCAAACGAAATGGCGTCTATGTGGTCTCGCCTGTATGAGACCTCCTCTACAAATGAACAGCGATATCAAATTATGTTGAACATGGTGGAGCTCGACTCGCGCGATCTTGGTCCGGTGTATCTGGAAGCGCTTAACGAACAGCTGCGGGGCTATCAAAATATCTCGCAGACAACCGAGCGCTTTGCGGCAAACCAGCTTATCATTCTGATTTTACGTGAACTTGGACAGCAACGGGTGGGCGAGTCTGCCGACGCGGTCTGGAACATGTTGGAGATTAATCCGCAGGTCAATGTTATGCGGGAGGCAGTGCGTACCTTAGGACGTATTGATGCGACGCAGTACGCCGGTCAGCTTGCAGTTATGTTGCGGAATATGAATCTCCAGGTGAGCCCGCTGGACGAACGACGTGAGATTGAGTCGGTAGCGTTAGCCACCGTCATAGCACTTGAGCGGCTGCGTGAGCCGGTGGGATTTGAGCCTGTTTTCTTTGCGGCTAACAGCTGGTACTCCACACAGAGTGGGGTGCGGGCTACAGCTCGAGATGCCCTTCCGGAGATTATCAATGATCCAACTGATATTCTCATGGATATCACTCGTAGCACTACCTCGATAGAGGTTAAGGAGCTGGCTTTACGGGTTGGACTAGACTCGACTGCATCGGAAACTGACAAGGCCGAGTTTGCGGCGCAGGCGCTTGAACATGCGCTCAGCGTTAGCCCGCGAACTCGCATTGAGGAGCGGGCGCTCAAGAGCCTTCGTATGAATGCGTTGGCTGCCCTTCGCGACCTGGATGAGAAGGCAGATCGTGCCGTGCCAAGCATGGCTCGCATGCTTATTCGCTACCAGTCGGATAGCTTGTACGATCAGGATGAGATGCTAGCCTTGATTAATGCAATGGGCACATTCAGCAACGACGACTCGGTGCGCGCGTTGTCCGGTTTCATGCGGTATCAAACCGAGCGTCGGGAACGTGGCCTTACATCGGATAACCTACGAATACCCCGCGCTACCATTATTGCGTTAGGCAACACCGGCAATGTAATTGCTATCGAGGACCTCAATATGGTCGTGTATTCGAATCAGTGGGAGAGTGTAGTGCGACGTGATGCTCAGGCGGCGCTTGACCGCATTATGGACGAGTGATTCCTTTCGGGCTGCTCATCCTGGGCATTGCCCTTCTCTATATTGGTGGTGAGAACCTTGTACGTTCCTCGGTGGTGCTTGCCGATAGATTTGGCGTGTCTGAACTGGTAATTGGCCTAACGGTTGTCGCCTTCGGCACTTCATCGCCGGAGTTATTTGTTAGCGTGCTGGCAGTTTTTCAAGGGCGAGGGTCGGTTTCGCTAGGGAACGTCCTCGGTAGCAACATTATTAATATTGCAGTAGTTTTGGGATTCTCGGGCTTGGTAGCGGCAATTCCGCTACCGAAGGATATCCGTCGGCGGGAAGTTCCCCTTATCCTTCTGTCTTACTGTGCGGCGGCATTGTTGCTGCCCGCAGCAGCAGCCGGAGTTGGGGCTACACGCCTTGTCGGCCTGTTTTTGGTGGCGCTGCTTATTGGCTACGTTCTGTATCAATATCGCTTGGGAAACCAAGGTGATGAATCATTGACGGCCGAGGCCCAGGCTATCGCAGTAGGTGAGTCGAAGGCGGACGCGGAGACAGACCAGAAAATCCTGAAACCCCTTGTAGTGGCGGCTGTAGCAGTTGCCGCCCTGGCCGGTGGAGGACACCTACTGGTGGAGAATGCCTCATACTTTGCTCGGGAGGTGTTCGGTGTATCGGAACGGTTTATTGGCATTACCATTGTTGCTATTGGAACGAGCGCCCCGGAGCTTGCAACCTCAATCGTAGCCGCTGCCCGGGGGCGCCCGAGTGTTGTGCTGGGGGCAATCATCGGCAGTAACGTGTTTAATACTCTTTTGGTGCTTGGGGTAGCCAGCCTCTCCGGTGGATTCGGTGTGCTTGAGTCTGGGTTTGGAATAGACTTCGCCGTGATGGTTTCGGTAACTCTGTTGTTGTGGGGGTATTCCTGGCGAGGCAAACTACCAAGGTTGGGTGGGTTATCGTTTCTTGCCTGTTATGCGATGTACGTGGTGTTCCTCTTACACACAAGCGGGACTTAGAGCGAGTGTAGCCCGCCGGGTGAGTGTTCGTTAACATATATATTGTTGTATCTGCCCGAGTGTTCAAAAACATCTTGTTCGCTGAAACGCGTTTGTTCTAGAAAAAACAACAGGTCGTCCATATCATCCTGAGACTCAACATGCGAATATCTGAAGTAGAGAGGCCTGTCGGTTGGAACCGCCTCCATGGCAACCACCGACGGTAGAGCTGGATCTGAGATTTGACGCAATGTGTTTCGTAGCCCGCCGTAATAAGCCCGGTCTCGACCGATAAATCTTAAAGTCTTATTTGAATCTAAATAATACAGTTCAAAAATTCCGGCTATTGAAGGTACTTTATTATTTATAAGATGTTTTTCCACTGGAAAAAAGCCGCTCCATGAAATAGTGAAATACACATTTTTTTTATGGGTCTTTTTTGCAATTACCGGTTTCATCATTTTTAGTATACCCCTATCCGCGACCCGCTCTCAAGCACGCAGCTGTCGGAGACGCTGTTAGTCAGGTACAAACTCTCCATCCTGCGGTCGCTGGAGATCCTCCCAAATTCGCATTATTTCCTCACGATACTCCTCAGGAGCACTAACGTAGCCCCACCCTAGTTGCGGCTGAAAGATGCCTGCATAAGCCGTATCATGATTACTGACAATTACATGAGGAATATCTTTTTCTGCCAAATATGCTCCCAACAATTGTGCTTGTGTATCGTTGAAAACATTCAGAATATGTGTAAACGATGTAGTATCCATCCCTCTTCTTAGCATACTGTGAAACTGTGTCTCAAGTCCGCCTTGACAAAAGCCTAACACTGGAATAATTTCAAGTGTACAAATAATAAGTATGGGAGTAGCGAATGCAGCTTGTTGTGTGGATCGCTCTTCCTCTTTTCGGGATCATTCTAGGTTGGACAGTTCGTTGGCTATACGCCAGGTTTCAGCTTTCTTCGTCGGAGCAAAAAGCGGAGAGAGTCAAAAAAGATGCAATTAAAGAAGCGGAAGCAGAAAAAAAGGAGCTGCTGTTAGAAGCGAAAGATGAGTTACTGCGAGAACGAAACGAACAGGAACGAGAGCTTCGTGAACGGCGGAATGAATTGCAGCGTTATGAAAAGCGTGTGCTCCAGAAGGAAGAAAGCCTAGACAAGAAGACAGCCTATGTTGAAACCCAACAGCAAAGGTTTCTTGACCGTGAAGGGAAGATAACTGAGCGCGAATTGGCGCTAGAAAATCAAGAAGAGGTACTAAGGGCAGAGTTGGAGCGTGTCTCCGGTCTTAGTCCCGAAGAGGCAAAGCGAATTATCATGAGTTCGCTTGAAGATGAGGCTCGGCACGACGCACAAAGTCTGCTGAACAAGATTGAGCAAGAAACAAACCTCACCGCTGAACGTGAAGCGCGTGAAATCCTTGTAAGTACGATACAGCGTATAGCATCAGAGGTAAACGCCGAGTTCACCGTAACCTCGGTTAGCCTGCCAAATGACGAGATGAAGGGGCGCATCATCGGTCGCGAGGGGCGGAATATCCGCACACTTGAGACGCTGACCGGTGTGGATATCATTATCGACGACACCCCGGAAGCAGTTGTAGTGTCGTGCTTTGACCCGGTGAGAAAAGAAATTGCACGCCGTTCGCTCGAACGTCTGATATCCGATGGACGCATACACCCGACTCGCATTGAGGAAGTAGTCCAGAAGGTGAGTCAGGAGATTGGGCAAATAATCTATGATGAAGGCGAGAAAGTACTTTTCGACCTTGGTATTCACCATATGAAGCCTGAAGGAGTTCGCGGAATCGGGCGGCTCCATTTTCGAACGAGCTATGGGCAGAATGTTCTTGCTCTTGCTCACAGCAAGGAAGTAGCGATTTTTGCCGGTATGATTGCGGCAGAGGTTGGTGCGGATCGCGAGCTTGCCAAGCGCAGCGGTTTACTGCATGACATCGGTAAGGGCATTGAGACCGACACCGACAGCAATCATGTTGAACTTGGTGTGGAACTGTCACGGCGAATGGACGAAGATGAGCGCGTCATTAACGGTATTGCGGCACATCATGGCGACGTACCGCATAGCTGCGCCGAGTCGGTTATTGTCCAAATTGCAGATGCTCTTTCGGCATCACGGCCGGGAGCACGACGTGAGACTTTGGACAACTACATTAAACGTCTTGAGAATCTGGAGAGTATTGCAGAAGAGTTTGATGGCGTTGAGAAAGCGTATGCAATACAGGCTGGCCGTGAGTTGCGAATAATGGTCGATCACGAAACCGTTAGCGATGGGGGGGCGAAGGAAATTGCCAAGGCCATTGCCAAGAAGATTGAGGCCAACCTTCGCTACCCGGGTCGAATCAAGGTTACGATGATTCGCGAAACGCGAATTGTCGAGTACGCGCGCTAAAGTGGCCTCGCGAAAGTTTAAAGTACTGGCTCTCGGAGATATTATCGGCTCCGCGGGCCAGCGTGCTGTGGTTGCGGCCTGTGAAGGTTTAAAACGACGGCACAACGCAGACATGGTTATTGTTAATGGTGAAAATGCAGTAGAAGGCTTCGGTATTGACGAAGCCACAGCACAGCGGCTGTTTGCTGCCGGGGCCAATGTTATAACAACCGGCAACCACGTCTGGCAGCAGAAAAGTGCTATGTCATACCTTGATCGTGAAGATCGCATCCTGAGGCCCGCAAATTATCCTGGGGGTAACCCGGGGCATGGCTATTGTGTAGTTGATGTACGAGGAGAGACGGTTGTGGTTCTCAACTTGCAGGGGCGTGTGCGCATGCCGAGTATCGACTGCCCCTTCCGCACCGCCAAAGACATCGTGCGAAAACTTAAAGGCAAAGCGAAAATCTTCATCGTAGACTTTCATGCCGAGGCTACTGAAGAAAAAGAGGCGCTTGCCGCGTACCTTGATGGTGAGGTAACTTTGGTTTTTGGTACCCATACCCACGTGCAAACTACGGATGAACGCATTCTGCCTGGCGGAACGTCTTTTCTTACCGATATCGGTGCCTGTGGCCCGCACGATAGTGTGATTGGGTTTAAGTCTGACGTTAGTGTGCGTCGGGCATTGACGCAACTGCCGCTTAAGAACGAGGTTTCAGATACAACAGCGCGACTGCACGGCCTTGTACTCAGCATTGATCCAGTTACGGGAAAAACTCTAAATATTGAACGAATACGGGAGGACTCACTAGTGTGAGTTCACGTGCATCGCGGTCAGGCCGCTCGCAGGGCCCAGGAGGCCCAAAGCGTCCGAAGGGCCCGGGGAAAGGTCGGCGAACGTTGCTTGACCTGTGTCGCGAACGTTTTGTAGGGCTTGAGTCGGAACGACTTTATGCCGCTATCCTGTGTGGCGATGTCTACGTCAATGGTGTTCGAGAGCGCAATCCTAAACAAATCATCCAAATCAATGCAAAAATTACACTGGAATCGGTAGAGGCGCCTGTAGGCGTGAATCAAGTGGATGGTGAGCCACCAAAGCATGGCCATTACGTTTCTCGGGGTGGTGAAAAGCTGGAGGCCGCTTTGGCCGAGTTTGATCTTGACCCAACCGGATGTTGTGTCCTTGATGCCGGGGCATCTACAGGCGGTTTCACCGACTGTCTCTTGCGTCATGGTGCCGAATGTGTACATGCGGTAGATGTCGGCTACAACCAGCTGGCCTATGAATTGCGCAATGACTCTCGTGTGCGTGTGCAGGAACGAGTCAACATTAAAAGCGTTACACACCTTGTCCCGCCGCCGGATTTTGCCGTTGCCGATCTATCATTTCGCTCGTTGTGCGGGGTAGCTGGACACCTCCTGTCGTTGACCACGCGCGGGGTTCTTGTTGCCTTGCTGAAACCGCAGTTTGAACGCCGGAGCCACGTAACTCAGAGAGTGCAAAACCAGAGTAATGGAAACATTATCCCGGCTTCCGGTGATTTTGATGGTGTGGTAACGGATCTGAACGAAATTCTCAGAATTGCGGTCGGCACAGTTGCCGCTCTGGAAAGTGAGCAGGCCTACACGTGCGGGGTGTGCCTCTCGCCAATTAAGGGTAGAAGTGGTAATCAAGAGCTGTTTTTGCTACTGGAAAGCACTCCTGCTACACGACTGCCGTCGGTAGAGGCCCATCTCCGCACACTTCTTAGGCTTTAGTGTAATGTGGCGATGAGCGCTCAGCCAAACGAATCCCGGTGTAAGGGTTTCCCAATATATACACCGTCTCCACCCAAGAACTCGCGTTCTTGGCCCTCAATAAGGATTTGAACCGCGTCTACAGTTGGAAACTCGGTGGTAGAGTAGACCACTTGTTTCAACTGTGCCATGTATCCCTCCACGCCTAACGGGTTGAACTGAAATGCCTCGTTAAAGTTGAGATACGCAACACCGCCACGAACTGACGCCGAGATCAGTTTCGTGTCGTCTGGAATAAGATGGTGAAGTCCTCGTTCGATTTCTTGTGAGTTTGGGCCCCTTATTAAGATTTGAAGCATCGCCGTTAATGGCGAGTCGACAAACGAAACTTCGCGGAGCACACGGTCTGGGTAAATGGTGCCCTCATCAGTTACGCGGATAAAATAGAGTGGAAAATCGCGACTGCGAGTTCCAGCCGTAGCCGGGGACTCGCCGTTCATCTCGGATTCGGAGCTTGAGTCTTCGCCAGCAACTTCCGAGGTGTCATCGGCCGCCGTGTCGCGGCCATTTTCGTTGGTGCTTTCAGCAGCGGCCGGCGCGTCGCTGTCCTCTTGCTGCAGCCCGTCGTCCGGAATAAGTTCGATTTGGGGTGTTTCGGGGGTCTCACGCAGAGTTTCTGACACTGAACCGCCTCCGGAGTCCGGTTCTCCTTCAGGGTCTGTTTCGGAGCCGCTTTCCACCTCAGGTTCGTCTCCAGTTTCCGAGCTTAATCGCTCGGTCAGCGTTTCAACTAAGCCTGTGTTTTCGAGCACTTGCTGAATATCAGTTCGATTGTGCAGATAGAGTGCTACTACAAACAGGATGAACGCCATCCAGAACAACACACCAAAGCCACTTCCGCGTTTCGTTTTCTTTCGAGTCATAACACTCTACATATCGGTTGATTTCACCCCTATATCAAGATGCGGAACAGGGTTGTGAATACCTTTGTTGTGCAATATAGTGGCACCATTATGCAGGAGCTTAGCGGAATATCGGTCTCTCCGGGAATTGCTATCGGGAAGGCCTTTCTGTACCTAGACGAAACACCAAACATTCCTCGTTATCGAGTCCAAAAACAGGATCTGGAAGGTGAGTTTGACCGATTGCGCTCCGCCATTGACCGAGCGGTTGAAGAGTTGGAGGATATCCGCTCCGGCTCCGCCGCACAAAGCTCCGACGCACCGAAATTCTTAGATTCGCATCTGCTTATGCTGCAGGACGAGTCCTTCATTGGGGAGATTCGCAGCGAGGTCGAACAAAGTCGCTTTAACGTGGAGTGGGTACTCAGAAAAAACGCGCAGAAACTTACGTCAAAACTTGCGAATAGCAATGATGAGTATCTAAGAGACCGAAGTGTAGATATACACGACGTAGCTAAACGCCTTTTGGATCATCTCATGTTCCGCGAGCGAATCTCGCTGGCCGACCTCAGTAGTGAAGTCATTCTGGTGGCGCATGACTTGTTGCCGTCGGATGCCATTTCCATGAACAAACGCATGATTCGGGGAATTGTGCTTGATGCGGGTGGTAAAACGTCACACACCGCAATTTTAGCTCGCTCTTTTGAGATTCCTGCGGTTCTTGGTCTTTCCAACATCACCTCTTTGGTAAGCACTGGTGAGGAGCTTATTGTTGACGGCAATCGCGGTCGGGTTGTAGCCAAACCCGATGCCGATTGGCGCAAACGGTACGAGCGGCTGCAGAGTGAGTGGCAGCGCCACGAAGTGCAACTCATGGGGCTGAACAACTTGCCAGCCGAGACGCGTGACGGCAAGCTTATACAACTCAAAGCAAATATCGAGGTTCCTGAAGAGGTTGAGGCTGTACTCTCACATGGTGCCGACGGGGTTGGGCTCTACCGTTCTGAGTTCCTCTTCATGCGGCCTGGCCCTCTTCCAGACGAAGAAGAGCAGTTTGACGCCTATTCTAGCGTACTCAAGTCAATGGAAAACAGACCGGTGACTATACGCACATTAGATCTGGGCGCGGATAAAATTGCGCGCAGCCTGGGCAAAACAGATGACGAAAACCCTATACTTGGCTGGCGGGCAATACGCTTGTGTCTTTCAATGCCGGAACTGTTTCGCACTCAACTTCGGGCGTTGTACCGCGCCTCGGTGTACGGCGAATTACGCATCATGATTCCTATGATTTCTGGCATCGAAGAACTGACTCAAGCACTTGAAATCATCGACGTGGTAAAAGCCGAACTGCGGGGCGAACATGTGGCATTCCGCGAGGAGCTACCGGTGGGGATCATGATTGAGGTACCCTCAGCTGCCATGACTGCCGATATCCTGGCCCGTAAGGCGGATTTTTTCTCTATTGGTACCAACGACCTTATACAGTACACCCTTGCAGTGGATCGCGGGAATGAGAAAATTGCATACTTGTATGAACCGTTTCACCCAGGTGTGCTACGCATGTTGAAGCTGATTATCGACGATGCGCACGCCAAGGGCCTTGCGGTCGGAATGTGTGGTGAGATGGCCGGTGATCCTATGTCGACTGTGGTTTTGTTGGGCTTAGGCTTAGATGAATTCAGCATGGGCGCGGTGGGTATTCCAGAGGTTAAGCGCATTATTAGATCGGTGTCGATGGCGGAGGCGGAAGAGCTGGTCGGTAGCATCCTTGAGATGAAATCCTACGTTGAGATTGACGAGTTTGTTGGAAAATATATGGAGAAAACTTTTGAGCTCAAGCTCTACGAAAGCTAAACTGCCGGTTGTGGTTGTCGCCGGACGACCAAATGTCGGTAAGTCCACACTCTTTAACCGCCTTGTGGGGCGCCGGCGGGCAATTACGGACGCTATGCCGGGGGTCACTCGCGACCCGGTTTCTGCCGCGGCGACCATTGGTGAGCGGCCGGTGCGACTGGTCGATACCGGTGGTGTCGGCATTGGCGAGAATGAGATGGATATTCTGGTTGCCGAGCGAAGCCTTAAAAGTGTGGCAGATGCCGATGTCGTCATCTTGGTGATGGATGGAACCGAGACCACCGGTGAGGATGAAGACTTTGTTGATAAACTTCGTCAGGTTGCAGATAGAACGGTGTTGGTGGTCAATAAAATAGATAACCCGGAGAGGGAAAATCTTGTTGCAGCGTTTTACGAGTATGGATTTGCACGGGTTGTGGGTGTTTCAGCGACTCATGGTCTTGGTCGTGAAGAGCTTGAGGAAGCCGTGTTGGAGGTGCTGGCAGTTCGATGTCCGTTACCAGAGCCGGAGCCACCTACGGAACCGGAGCTGCCAAACGCCCAAGATGGGTATGAGAGCAGAGACGATGTCGAGATTGCTGCTGACATAGCTGCAGAGAAGACATTAGCGGCTAAAAGCGCCGAAGACCAGCCACTGAAACTCGCGCTCATAGGGCGGCCAAATACTGGTAAGTCAAGTTTGGCCAACCTGCTGACGGGCGGTGAGTTTTCTTTGGTCTCGAGTATACCGGGAACAACTCGTGATGTGATTGAGTCGGAGTTCATACACCGTGGCGTGCATATTCAGTTGCTTGATACCGCAGGAATTCGCCGCAAGAATAAGGTACATGACGATGTAGAGTACTACTCGGTAAATAGGTCTATTCAAGCTGCCGAACAGGCTGATGTTGTCGTGTTGATGATCGATGCCGTAGATAACGTCGCCGAACAAGATAAGCGACTTGCCTCCCTGGTCATAGACCGTGGTTGTGCGGTCATTCTTGCGCTTAACAAATGGGATTTATTAAATCCTATCAGCAATCTAGAACAGGCCATGATTGATCGGGTACGGTTCATATTTCCTATTCTTGAGTTTGCGCCAATTGTACCGCTGTCGGTTGTTGAAAAGCGCGGAATAGATGAGTTGCTCAAGACCGTTCTCAAGGTACACCGTCAACAGCAGTTCCACGTGGATACCGGACGCCTTAACTCGGCGCTCAAGCGTTGGGTTGAGACGAATCCACCACCGTTGGTACAGCGACATCCGTTAAAAATTCGCTACATGACACAACCGGAAACGTCGCCCATACTTTTCGTCGCCTTTGTGAATCGCACCCGCGGGTTTCCGGAACACTACCGTCGGTATCTCATGAACTGCATTCGCAAGGAGTTTGGCCTGAGTTCGGTACCAATACGACTTGAGTTGCGGGAGCAAAAGCGAAAATAAATGCGTGAGTACGCAATTGGCGAGGTCGCTGAGATTCTCGGTGTAAAGCAACATGTGCTTCGTTATTGGGAGCAAGAAATACCTCTCGTCACTCCGGCAAAGGACAGTTTTGGGCGCCGCGTATACTCCGGGCGGGATCTCCAGATTTTACTGCGGGTGCGGTATCTCGTGCACGAGGCCGGGCACACTGTTCGCGGAGCTTCAGATCGCATTTTGAACGAACTCACCGGCGCGGGCGCCGGACACAAGGCACGGCTTCAAGCTGTGCGGGACCAGCTACTTCCACTCCTTGCAGATGTCTCCGCCGCCTCCGTAAATAGAGCACTATTTGCTCCACCACGTGACTGGAACGACCAGGAGTTACTCTTTCGCGGGATAGAGCAAAGTTCCCCCCGTGAGCGTTATGCTGTCGTTCGGGCTCTTGAACAAATGGGCCGCAGCAATTACGAGCAGTTGCGGGAGTATCTGCTGAACCACCTTAGGAGCACCCGCACGCCGATACAAGGTCAGGACACCAAAATACCAATTAGACTCCGTAGTGAGGCACCGTACACGGCCCAACAAGGGATTGAGGATGAACTGTATCGTGGCGGACAGGCAATTTTTACTCCCGAGCTTCGTCTCAGTCGCTTTGAGTCATGGGAGAACTTTGGTGAAGAAAAACGGCTCTTCGAACAGTGGTCGGAACTACTAAGGGCTGCCGAGTATGAGTACGGTCGACCGGTCTTTTGGTTTCTGCCGGTACATGTCTCACGTCGGGACTCTATCGAACGCTTGTTTGCTGCGCGGGCAAACTTCGGTCTGGCGCCGGGGCGGGTTTCATTTGTAACGGTGCAGGATATTCCGGTGCTCACCGAGGACGGGCTTCTTATTCCGGCTGAAGGCAAGCGGACACCGGCATGTTGCTTTGCATTGAGGCGGAGCGTCTGGCAGAGGGGCGTTACAGTCCTACCGGAAAAATGGTACTGCTTCCAACTCTGCTGCATCGGCCATCCGGGCCTCTTCCATTACGGGTGCGCTTTGATTCGCCGTTATACTCCAAAGGCGCTCATACCGATACCTCTAAAAGGACGGCACGCTTGGGTCTGCGTGTAATTGACCTCTACTACTGGAGCGAAAACTCGGTGGTAGCCGCCCAAGGAGAGTAAGCTACATGCTGCCGAAGCCCCCTTTTTTGTCTTTCCTACCGCATACCCTGTGTATGAGCATTATTCTCATGCTTGCCGTTGCCCCGGTAAATGCCCCGGCATTTGATACCCGCGTTGATGAGCTGGTGCCAGATAACAGTGAGGTGCGGCGGGCATTGGCGACACTACTAGAGGGATCGGACTCTGAGCTCCGAAGTTTCGTACAAAGAATCGAGTCCCAGCGTAGTTGGGAGCATCGGGTGCGGGTTGAAACGCGAGAGGAAGGCAATTATCTCTATCTGCTTTTTCTCAATGAGAGCTTTAGTAGGTATCCGGTTTGGGGCGCGGGGAGTTACATTGTCAGGCGTCCTGTGGGAGCAGCAGAGCCGGATCAGGTGAAGGTTTTTCTTCGCAGTGACCCGGGATACTATCTTCGGATTTTTCCCCATGGACAACGTTCCCGAATGGATCTCCATATTGCTGGCATCGAGACCTCGCGCAATATTCCTGTCCCGCTGAGCTTTGAGCAGGTTTTGCGGGAGCCGCTCCGCAGAATCATGGAACTGACACGTCGTACAGTCGACTGGCCTGCGCTTTTTCCGGTGGGTGGGAAAGAAAAATATGCGACAGTGGAGACCATGGTGCGAGCTGCCCGTGCAGCATTAGATGATCTACCCGATGCCGAAGATGGTGCCATGGACGAGAATGGAAACCTGGTTTTTATTGAGTCACTCGTTCTTCAGGATCAGGAACCCGGTTTTAACTGTTCAGGCTTTGCCAAGTGGATCGTGGACGGAATTGTAGAACCAATAACCGGCCGCTACCTCAGTATCGACCAACTAACAAGAAAACATCCGGACCATCGCGGGCATAGATGGGGGTTGCAACATGACGAGTTTCGTGACCCATATTTCGGTCTTGACTGGACCCGCAATCTTGCAATCGCGGCGTATAGTTTGCATGCGCATGGTACCGAAGTGCCGGATTCAGACATCGATCCACGGGCAGCGGACGTGATTTCTGTGCCGTACTCGCGCTATACTAACGGGCCTTTTGGTGAAGAACCAGTGTTGCGGCAACATACCCATGTAGCGGTTTTATTTCCGTACTTCGATACCAACGGCATATTTCGGGTGGTCGTTATGGAGCGTAATATTGAGTCCGGTCTGGTATCTCTGAGGCGGCGCTATGAATCCGAGTTCATACACCTGGTTCGAGTTAGAGCCGATAACCGGTACGCTCCCCCAAACATCGGCAGTGCGGGAGAGTAGTCCCGCGTTGAAAATCAGCATGATACGGAGTACACTCAATTTAAGATGAAAAAACTCTTGCTTCTCGTATTTCTCGCGGTGCTCGTTCAGCTGGGGCACTCACAAAACGCAGGTGATCGCAGTATTTTCCAGGAAGCCGAGGCGCGTTTTCGGGTGCAGGACTATGAACTTGCGCTGGACAGGTACAATGCACTCATCACGAACTACCCGGGCTCGACGCATGTCCCGGACTCACATTTTCGTCGAGGCGTGACTCTCAGTCGGCTAAGCCGTCACGAGGAAGCCCTCGTAGCACTGCGGCGTGTAGAGACCCGGTTTCGCTCGACACAGTTTCTTGAGTTTGTACCGTTTTGGCAGGGCCTCTCCAATTACCATCTGGGACGATATACCGACGCGCAAACTGCGTTTGGAAACTTCCTTGCCGACCGCGAGAACAGTGAGCTTGTTCGGCAGGCTTTGTTGTATCTGGCACTTGCGCACTCGGCACTTGATGACCCTGATGCAGCTATTGAGGACTTGTCACGGCTCATTGCATACCTAGAAAGTCCGGAGCGTGAGAGTTACGCCGTTGCGTTGTATCTCTCGCTGCTCCTTGGTGAAGGCCGAATTGATAAGGGGCTTGAGTTTGCCCGCCGAATAGACTTGGATGCGATTGATCCGGCATGGACTGCTTCAATTGCTTTGTATGTCGGTGAGTTAGTACTACGTGATGACCGGCCTACCGATGCGGAGCAATATTATCAGCGTGTGCTAAGTACCGACCCGGAACCCGAAGCGCACGTAGCCGCCCCGGCGCTTACACGACTATTCCAGTCGGCGTTACGGGCTGAAGATGAGCAGGTCATGGA
>JAIVHN010000045.1:14554-24684 GCA_020201015.1 Spirochaeta sp.
GGTCATGGACGACCTCGTCCGAACTGCCGAGCAACGTCTTGCTGCTCATCCTTTCTTATTGAGTGAGTTTCGGCAGAGGGCCGGGGTCGAAAGTTATCGTGCAGGCCAAAAGGAACGTGCCGAGTTTTTGCTCCAGCGTGCGTGGGAAATACGTAGCGCCGTCGCCCCGGAGGGGGTTGTACTTTTGTATCTTTCCGAGACGGCGTTGGAACGAGGACAGACCGAGCGAGCACGCAGATATCTTGAAAGCTACTCTGAGTATGGCGGGGAGGACGCTGACCGTGTGCTATTCCGTTTAGCTGGGTTGGAACTTGCGGAGCAAAACTGGGGCCGCGCAGCTGAGCTTTTCTTGGAATACCGGGTAACGTATCCTGAGTCGGAACGAGCTGGCGAGGCAGCGTATCAGCAAGCCTTTGCTCTGTATCGAGCCGAGAACCTGGCGGAAGCCGAGCAGGTCTTATCTCAGGTCGGGTCTTTGCCGGGTGGGGAAGTTGCGAACGCGGATATTCGTCGGCTTAATGCCTCTATTTTACGCAGACAGGGTCGCGTTGCGGAAGCGGTAGAGAGTCTTGAGCTCTACCTGCGGGAGCGCCCGGAGGGCATCGACGCTCGCTTTGAGTACGTAAAGTTACTGTTTCAGCTCGAACGTTACAGGGACGTAGTTCGTCAGGCGGAGCTTATATCGGCCGACACCGAGTTCATAGAACGGCTGGATACGGGGGCGCAATTTGAGCTGCGCTACCTTGCGGGCTTGGCGTATACCGCCGAGCGTCGGTATCGTGATGCTCTGTCGCAGTTAGTTGGTTTGGCAGAGTCCGTTGCTTCTACTAATAACGGCGAGTCGCTGCGCGTGATGATTCCGTATGCGCGCTACTACACCGGCTGGGCTCGATATCGTCTATCGGAGTATGACGAGGCTATTCGTGAGTTTACGCTCATGATCGATGAATTCCCAGCGCATGAGTTAGCGCCGCGTGCAGGATATCTAGCTGGTTGGAGTGCCTATAGCCTTGCCGAATACACGCGCGCAGAGGACTTGCTTCGGTCGGCATTGCCTGCGGCAAGTACAAATGTGCAGCGTGCCGAGATCCTCTTTTTACTTGGTCAGGCCCTTTCTGCCGATCAGCAGTACACCGAGGCCGCGGTGGAGTTTCGTACCGTTACTTTAGACTTCCCCGACAGCGGACTAGCTGATCATGCGCAGTTTGAGTACGCGGGGGTGCTCAAAGCTGAGGGACGTATTGAGGCAGCGGCAGCCGCGTATCAAGTGGTGTACAACCAGTATCCTGCGAGTGGAGTTGCCGGTCAGGCTCTGTATAATCGTGGTGAGCTGTTTTTTCAGGCTGGCCGCTATGAAGATGCGCGTCAGGCATACCTGGAGTACCGACGGGCTTTCCCTGAGGGCGCCTTATTTGATGCTGCGCTCTACTGGGGTGGTCTTGCCTCGTCAAGGTTGGGCGAGCCTGCCGGGGCGTTGCTGCTGTGGAACCAGCTCATCAACGAATATCGCGACAGCGCCTTCCGGGCTGATGCTATGATACAGACTGCGCGTTTACATGAATCCCGGCGCGACTACCGCAGCGCATTGAATATGCTCACTCAGCTGCTGGTTGCGTACCCGGAGCAAGCTGTCACAGCGGAGGCGCGCCGCAGAGCCGATGAGCTTGTGCTGCTTATTGGCGGAATCGGTGAACGTGAGGCGTCGTTGCTTGTGCGCATTGAATCAGGCAACCGTGCTGCCACCCCTGCGGGGAGGGAAGCAATTCTTGAGCTTGGGCGAAGCGTTTTTGTTGAGGGGCTCAGCGGGGTAAATATAGGTCTTATTATTCCTATGCTACAGGAAACCGCGGCGATGACTGATGAAGATGCCCCAGCTGCAGCGGAAGCGCTGTCTTTGCTTGGCGAACAGGCCCGTAGAGTGGGTGAGTATGCGGCAGCTGCCGAGTACTATTTAGAGGCCGCTGCGGTTGACCCTGGCAACGCGGACCGGACTGCGCGTAGTTTGTTCCGCGCCGGAGAGGCGTATCAGCGTATAGGCCGACGCGCGGAGGTGGAGGCTTTGCTTACGCAACTTCAGGAGAGTTTCCCTAATTCAAGTTGGACCGAGCAAGCTCGTCGCGTCCTTGGAGGGCAGTAAACCATGAGACAAATAACACGTCGAGTTCCTGTGTTTCTTTTGTTTGCGCTCCTGCTGCTTGTGGGTTTTTCGCTCCTGCCGCTTGCCGGTGAGACACCAGCACCTTCCGCCCCGGAGGAAACCGACATTTTACTTCCAACCTTGGTAATCGAGGTTGAAGACTTTGCGGCTGAACAGATTCTTGCCGAACTCCCGCCTATAGGCGAGCTTCAGGTGCCACGTGTTACTGCAGATGTTTTCGAGGGTGCCGGCCCATTTACGGCCGATGCGGCTCTTGCTATGCCGATGCCGCGCGAAGATTTTGATATAGGTACCGGGCGGATGGTTGGTGAGTCCTCGATCTATAGCACCGGGCGTATTGGTGCCGGTTCAATGAACCATATCATTGGGGCGGTTAGTCTGTACAAATTGGGAGCTGATCCGCGCTTTCGCTTTGAGTTTTCTCATGAAGGGCTGGATGGGTACTCGCTTAAGGCGCCCGGCAGCGGCTATTTTCACAGTGAGAACTCGATTGATGGCTGGCTAGCCGGGGGGATTGGGCCAACTGAGGTGCAGTTTGAGGGGAGCTTTCTTGAGCGCGAGGAGGGACTGCAAGATAACTCCGAGTTCTATTCGAGCTCACATCGGTACTTCAAAGGTGGTCTCGACCTTTCCGGACAACCCGCACCGGGTTTCCTGGTGGCAGCTGGCATAGATGCCGAGTACAGCACACGGATCTACACCGATGCAGACGATCCGCCGGGGGCCGAAGAAACAATTGTAACTCCCTTTTTTCGTGCAGCGTGGGAGCTGGACCGCCTGGCACTTAATTTCAACATCGACAGCGAGTTCCAGCTCATGGATGACGATACCTGGAGCCGTGAGTACTATCGAAATACGCTCACGAGCTCGATTGGCGCGGAGTATGCGCTGCGAGCGCCGCTCGTGCTTGGTGCCCGAGCGGGCGTTTCATGGTGGGTTGACAACGAGTTTTTCTTTCCGTTTGGACTGAGCCTGGAGACGGCAGTTGGCCGTTTTGCGCTCCGAGCGGAGGGGGGGCTTGAGCTTGGTTCCCCACGTTTTGCCGAGTTATGGCGGACGACCCCGCTTATATCCATTACCGACCGCGATGTACCACCGCCCGAACAGACCTGGTTTGGCAGCTTGGAATTTCAATACCAGCTTATCCCGGGAATATTAGAAATTAATCCCGGGGCGCGCTACGAGTATCGGGTGGACACTATTGATACGCCTGCTTTTGAAAGTTCGACCGCTTCGTATCCGGTTGAGTTGCGCGAACGACAGACGCTTCGACCGGGGCTTGCAGCGGTGTTGACCCCTGGTGAAAATACTGAGCTATCGGTGCGGTATGAGGCCGCCTTCCTCGAGCTGTTAAGCAGTGAGCCAAGGCACAAGATTGAGGTCGATGCGGACATCCGACATGCGTCCCGGAGATTTGGCGGGGGGATGTCGGCGCTCTGGAGCTATCGCTCAGGTATTCAGCTGCCCGACATCGGGTTACGGTCGTTTTTCCGAATTTCTGACGGAGTAGAGCTGGAAGCACGTCTCCAAGACCTTCTTGAACCGGCACTTTCGGATGGAAGAGCGGCACAAGGTGACACAATCACCGAGGAGCTCCCCTTTATTCAACCTGGGTTCCGTTTCCTTATTACGGCTCAGATTTTTCTTTAAGGAGTATAGATAATGATAACTTTTATTCAGCAAGGCGGCATAATACTTGTCATCATCATGGCATTGTCGGTAGCCGCCGTTGCGATCATCGTCGAACGTCTACTGTACTTCCGTCGTATTCGTGGTGACGAGACCATGATTATTGCACGTCTAAAATGGAGCGCTTCCTCACGAGTTTGGGAACTATTGCCCACATTTCTCCGCTGCTTGGATTATTGGGTACAGTAACCGGGAACATACAGGCCTTCGGTGTGCTTGGTGAGTTCGGCATGGGGGGTGATCCAGCAATTCTGGCGCGTGGCATTTCAGAAGCGCTTATTACGACGGCCGCCGGAATTATCGTGGCCGTACCGGCAATTATTTTTTACAATTATCTGGTGAGCAAAGTGAACCACACTATTATTCACTTGGAAAACCGCGTCAGTGAGCTGGTGCTTTTGCTGAAGGGGACAAGATAATGCAGTTTCGCAGGCGTTTATCGCGAAACGCTGTTGTAGACCTTATTCCCATGATTGATGTCGTGTTTCAGCTGGTGGTGTTTTTTATGGTATCAAGCACCTTCATTATGACCCCCGGCATTAATCTTGACCTACCTGGGTCAAGCTCTTCCGAGCCGGTCGTAGTCACGCGGACGGTGGTGAGTGTTGTCTCGGCCGATGAGGTGTATCTCAATCGTGAGCGATTCAATTTGCAGGAGTTGGATCGTGCGCTGCGGAGTGAGTCCGTCCCGGCTGCTGCCGGTGAGGGAACTGCCGCCGAAGGTGAGAGTATTCCCGGCGAGGAGGCCCCCATGCGTAGTGTCGTGATAGAGGCCGATCGCGCGGTGTCGTATGAGCTCATGGTACAGGTCTTAGATGTGCTGCGCCGTAACGGGTACCGCGGGGTAAACCTGAGAACTCGAGAGGATCCGAGGTAAACTTCACTATATGGGAATGAATGTCCAGGATAAAGAGAGAATCGGTATTGGCATTGCCGTCGCTCTAATACTGCATATCGGCATTTTTGTCGGACTCTCGGCACACGACTGGACAGATCTGCAGGAACCATCTGCCGAAGAGGCGCCAGCCGAGCCAACACCGGCTCCCGCCACACCTCAGCCCCAGTCCGAGAGGACATCGGATCCTTCACCGAGACCTGCTCCAGGACCGGTGGATCCACTTGCGCAGGCACCCTCGCGCAGCATGGCCGAGATTGAGGCCGAGATCCGCGGGGAACAGCCTGACCAAGCGCCTGAACGAGCTCGACCTGAGCGGGACTATGCTCCGGGCGATGTATTTCCTGACGACAGTCCAGGCGAGCTTCCCGAATGGGTCCGTAGCATCGAAGAGCGTGGCATTAGCACCGCTGAGATGGACAGCCGTGATGTCCAGCAGGTTGCCCAGCGTATGGAACGAGATCCAGAGTTTGAAGCAACGTTGCGACGAGTTATTGCCGGTGTTGAAGAGGCTGCACGCACAAGAAATACCGTGCCGGGCTCCGCTGATAGCGACCCAGCCGGTGAGCCTGACGACGACGCGGGCTCCAACGGTGTCGCGGGTGACCGCAAGAGCTCCGACGGCGGGGCCGCAATTAGCGGCCTGCGTCAGGGGCGTGGTACCCCTACCATGGAGTTTTCTTTTACCACGCAAGAGCTGTCGGCACTTCCTCCGACAGTAACGATCGTGGTGGCATTCGATGTCTTGCCTTCCGGTCAGGTCGGCTCCTTGATGTTCGTTCGGCGTTCCGGGTATACTCCGGTCGATCAGAAGGTTGCCGACCGGATTCGACGCTGGAGCTTTTCCCGCACTGCAGGAACACAAACCGAAACCGGTTACTTCACTCTGGTGATCTCACGTGAGGATATAGCACGGTAAATGAGTTTGCGGGCAGTAGCATTTGATATTGACGGTACTTTATACCCTAACTCAAGCATGTATCGTGTTTCGTTACCCTTTGTAGTGCGCAACCTGGGACTCATGCGCGCTTTTGGTAGGGTTCGCAAGCGCATTCGTGACATGCGCCCGGTTGAAGACTTCTACCGGGCGCAGGCTGAGCTTCTGGGCGTAGAAATGGGTACCAATCCCGACACCGCAGGCCAGCTTCTTGATGAACGTGTGTACGGTCAATGGGAAAGGCTACTCCACCGTGTAGAGTTGTATCCGTTTGTGCGTGAGTGTATTGAGAGCTTCCGTGCCGCCGGTCTGTACATCGCGGTGTGTTCCGATTTTCCGGTTAAGACAAAGCTCGATGTATTAGGCCTGTCCGATATTAACTGGGATTTAGCGTTTAGCACCGAGGAAATTGGCTATCTGAAGCCCAATCCGGAACCATTTGCTCACATCGCGCGCGAACTTGGTATACCGCCCGGCGCGGTAGTATACGTCGGTAATAGCTACAAATACGATATCGTCGGTGCCAAGTTTGCTGGTATGCTTGCTGCGCACCTCACAAAGCGTCCGGCACCAAACTCAATTGCCGATTTCAGCTTTACAAGGTTCGAGGATCTGCGTGACTGGGTACTTGAATCGGACTCTATACCGCCTTCGATCGGGGTTTAGATAACGCGCCAGAAACATCTGTATTCCGAAAAGCCGGAAGCAGTATATACTGTGACCGATAAAGGCAGCAGGGAGAGGGCACATGGTTTTCGGAGCCGGAAACATAATAACCATTCTGTTGGTGCTCATCATTCTGATGATCTACCGTCGACTCGACACCAATAATCGTAGTCTCGAAAAAGTTAAACGGTATGCGGAGCGTGTTGAGCGTGACCTCGATACAATTGTGGAGCAGCGGGCAACCGTACTCAAGGATATGGGTATTGAGCTTGAGGTGAATCAAAAGGCGGCGCGTGAACTGCTGAATCGAATTCAACAGGTTGAAGAAGGTATGAAGGCTCGAGCCGACCGAGTTGAGAACATCGGTGGCCGCATAGACGAGTATGATCAAGCTTTGCAGGAGCTTGTGGAAATGACTCGTCGAGCCGAGGAGAACATTGAGCGTATTCGCACCGAATCGGACTATATCGACAAAGTTGGCAAGCGCTTGAAGCTTGGTCAGGAGCGTCTTGGCGAGCTTGAGCAGGGGCTGCCCCGCCTGTTAGAGCAGTTCTCGGAGCAGAATGCATCCCAACTCACCAAGGTCGAACAACGCGTTGAGTCTGAGGCTGAGGAACGGGTTCGGAGTCTGGAGCGTGACGTTACCGAAGCAGCCGATCGCGCAGCTGAATTTGAGGGGTTTCTTAAAGATATTGAATCTCGTGCGGACGATATCGCGGTTCGGACCGAAAACGCCATGGAGAAAAACTTTGAGCAGATCTCTGAACAACTGCGTACGCTTGTACAGGAAAGCGGTGATACCATAGAAGAGCGGTTCTCTCGTTACCGCAATGATATCGCCGAACTCGATGAAGAGTATCAGCAGCGCTTGGCTGCGGTTGCAGAAAAAGGCCGAGAGTTTGAGACTGAAGCGCTTTCATCGCTACGTGAAGACATTGAGACCGACATCGGTGGCCTGCGGTCAAAGCTTGAGAACGAACTACGTGGTGTTTCCGAGCAGTTAGGCGAACAATACACCGAGTTCAATAATCGGTATCACACTAAGCTTGAGCAACTCCAGAACTCGCTGTACACACTTGAGGAAACACTATCCGGCAAAATCCAAGAGGTTGAGACGCGCGGCAAAGGTCTGGCCGATGGCGTGCTTACAAAGATAAATCAAGACGTTGATGCCCAGACACAAAGTCTACGTCAGGACATGGAAAAACGACTTGCGGCGCTCAACAGCGAGGCCGACGCCTCTTTCAAACGTATTGATACTCGCTTTGGCGAGCTGCAGGAAAAAGTAGAGAACAAGACCGAGCAAAGCAGGAGTTTTGTCGAGGCACTTGAGGAGCGTGTTACCGAGCTTCAGACTGGATTCCAGAAGCAAGCGCAAGAGCTGGAAGCGCTTGCAGCCGCAGGTGATAAACAAGCCGAGCGCATTCGCGCTGAGTTCGCAACTGAAGCCGAGAGCTTAGAAACCGAAATCAAGGGGTTGCGCCAGGCAATTGGCGATAAACTGGACAAGGCAGCAACCACCATCGAGACGACTGCGTTAGAAAAGATTGAACAACGACTTGGTGAGTACGAAAAAGAACTCGGATATCGCTTTGGGCGTATAGAGTCGGTCTCGGGTGAGTTGGAGCAGCTTGAGACTGCTCTCAAAGCCAATATGGAACGTGCTCAGGAGCGGTTGAGCTCTCAATTCTCAGAGTATCGTAAACAGCTGGCCGAGGAACATGCCCTTGAATCGGATAAGAGCCGCGAGGCCATGGCAGAGCTGTGGACCGGAATGGAAGAAATTGAACAGGCCGTCGCAGACCTGAAACAGCGGGCCTACGATAATGTTTCGGAAAAACTCAAAGTGTTTGAGGACGAGTTTTTTGCTGATCTGCGTGAACGAGGCGCGGGAATGGAAGAGAGTCTTGAGAAATGGCGCAAGAGTGTTGATCAAGAGCTGCTGCGCATTTCTAACCAAGCGGCTGAGAACTTGCAGGACACCGAAGATAAACACCGCATGGCCTTGGACGCCAAAATGCTCGAGATTGGTGAGATTGTTGATCAGCGCTTTGGTGTTTTTGAGAAACGAGCCGACGCTGTCGAGGCTATGATTGAGAAGGAGAGTGCGGCTGCGCGCAATGCTTTACAGCAGTTTGCCGATCAGGCGGAGCAAAATATTGAGTCCAGGCGGGTTGAACTTGAGAATCTCCTAAAAACGGAACTTGAAACAACTGCTGAAAGCGGTAGTGCTGAGATTAAACGCGTCGAGAGAACTTTGACAGAAGACATTGAGAACCTTCAACGCACGGTGGGCGAAGGTCGCGCGGACATCACCGGCGAACTAGATCAAACAAAGAGCGAACTTGCAGTATGGCAGGCGCAGGTGTCTCAGCAGCTCAAGTCGTCCGAGGCGGACCTCAAAAATCAGTTTGTCGACTTCAAGGTCGGCGTATCCGGTACCCTGAGTGAGCTCAAGGACGAGTTCCAACAAGAACGTGATGAGCTTGTAGCCGAAAGTCGGGATCAGCGGGAGTCTCTTAAGTCCGAGCTCTCAAGGCTTGGTTCTCAAGTGAGTGAACTGCGCGAAGATCTAGAAAAACGTACCGAGGCGGTGCTTGAAGACTTTCAGCGTCAGTACCGTCAAATGATGTCCGATCTCGAGGAACAGTCTCGCGAACTACAGGGCGAGACCGATGCCCGGACACGTGAACTGCGTGGCTTTTTGCAGGATACAAGGGAGCAGTTTGATTCGCTGCAGCAGAAGCTGTTTGGCCGTATCGAGGACGAAGCGCGGATTCTTGAAGTTACACTTACCGAGATTGATAAACGGCAGAAGTCGTTCATTGAGCAAACGCGAGTTTTCGAGCGTGCTGACTCGCTGAAGATTGGGCTACAAGAGGACATAGAGGCGCTCAAGGGTGACTTAGCGCGTGTGGAGGCCGAGCGGGCTGAAATCCGTGAAATTGAGGCCCAGTTCGGTCGTATTCGCAAGTTGGCGACTGAAGCTGGTGAGAAAATGGGTAAGTTTACGGCTGAAAAACGACGTATTGATGCGCTGGAGACTGACTTTCAAAAAGTGCTGAGCATGGCGGCCACAGTAGACACAAAGCTTGAGCAGGTCGGCGCTGACTCGGACCTTTTGCAGGAGGTTCAGACTAAACTCCGGGCGGTTGAAGATCTGCAAAAGCAGGTTGCCGATCAGTTTGTGCGGTTAGAGAAAAAACAGGCGGTGATCGAGTCCACCGCAGACGGCGTGGACAAGAACTTTGAGTATCTCGACAGTTTAGAAAAGAGACTTTCCCAGCTCCAGAGTGAGCTTGGAGCTTTGCCGAAGCAGGTTGATTCACTCAAGGTGACTATCCGGGAGCTCTCCCAAAACAAGAAGTCCGCAGATGAGGCGGCAAAACAGATTTCAGGTCTCAGCAAACTGATGACCGATGTCGAGCAACGAGCAGACAGCCTCCAAGCGGCGCGTGAGTGGCTTGCACGCACCGAGACACGTCTTGAACAGGTTGCTAAAGAGGCAGAAGATCAAATCAAGCTTTTGGCTACGCTTGTAAAAAAAGAAGGGAAAGCTGGCGCGCAACGTGGGGCTCCACCGGAAGACTCGCGCGAGGCGGTGGTTAAGCTTGCCAAACAAGGTTGGAAAGTGGAGGAAATTGCTCGCGCTACCCAAGTCAGTCGCGGTGAGGTCGAGCTCATTCTTGAGCTATCGGGCAAGAAGAGTTAACAATCCGCTTAATTAATCCCGCCAGAAAGGTTTATGTCTGCGTGTGTTCGAAAGCCAGCGCCCTGATTGTAGG
>JAIVHN010000046.1:0-7330 GCA_020201015.1 Spirochaeta sp.
ATGTAAAGCAGTACAAGCACCACGACCAGCGCCGCCAAGCTTAGTGTTCCAGGGTTTTGCAGTAAGGCAGATATAGGCATCGGACTATGGTAGTTTGGTGCCACGCTGGCGTCAAGCATGCTGCCGCCCCCCGCCGATAAAGCGGCCCCCCGCCGATAAAGCGGTCCACGACCGATTGACAGCGCACCGGGCCGGGTCTATGATGCCGTCATGGGGCGTGCGGGCGTTCGGCCGGCTGACCGTTCGGCCGTCCGATAAGCTCGACGTTATACGGCTGCGCAGCTGTGTAAATGCACGGCTATGAAGGCCGTACCTCTACGGGTGCGCGACCTCACCTGGGTCATGTCTTGCTGTGACTATGAACAACCAGCCGACGCCGCTTTAGTTAGGCACTCACAAAAGAAGATTATGCGTGCGGAAGCATACAGAGGAGCCTTATGGAGTTTCAACGGTCCCGCACCGGCGCGAATCGTGAGCGCATAATACAGGCGGCTGCTAAGCTCATAATCGAGCGTGGCGTTGCCAATACCAGTCTTGCCGATATCGCTAAAGAAGTAGGAATAAGCAAAGGCACCCTGTACTACTACTACGCATCAAAAGGTGACCTTATTTTCGATGTTACCGAACGACATATGGCCTATGTCGGCGGAAAGATCCTTACCTGGCTGGAAGAAAGCGGCAAGGGTATGCCACGGCAGGATGTCATTCGCATGGTGTTTCGCACCATGATTCGGTCAAAGAAACGCGGGCAGATTCGGGTATACCTTATTGAGGAAGCGCTTCGTGGAAACGACTCGATACGAGAGCGATTTATCCAAGAGTACGAGCGTTGGCGACAGATGATTGAAGACGGATTGCGGAAAATATTCTCAGACGACCGTGAGTTTGAGACGATGTCGCAGGTCATGCTTGCGACCATGGACGGCCTTCTGCTGCAGCAACTGATGGGCGTACAAAATATCTCGCTTGACCGAATATCGCGCTTTATTGCAGGCCAAAGCACAGCTGCCCAAAGCACAGCTGCCCAAAGCACAGCCATGAGCAACGAAAATGGTTCTTAACCTACCAGCTAGGAGAGCAAAATGAAAAACGAGCTACCATGGAGCTTCCTTGACCACTACCGCGACGACTCAGCCGGTTCGCTTGTGTTAACCGAGCGGTGGCCAAGTCTACCTCACCTGTTTGCAATCAGTGCAGCCCGCTATCCGGAGCGAAATGCCTTTAGTTGTTACGACCCCAAGGAGCTGCGCTTCACCTATGGGCAAGCCTTTGATGCGGTGTATAAAACCGCTCTTGAGCTTGCAAAACGCGGTGTCGTGGCCGGTGACCGGGTAGTAGTGACCGGCAAAAACTCGCCAGAATGGGCCATTGCGTACCTGGCGGTGCTTGCACGACGGGCGGTGGTGGTTCCACTTGATTTCCAGCTGACCGACGCGGAGATCAAGAATCTTGTATCGTTATCGGAAGCAAAAACGGCGTTTGTTGACCACGAAAAACTCAAGACCTTTGCCTCACTTGGAACCAGCACCATTGCGCTTGCCGAAGGTGATCCGGACTACATTCTTGATCTGGTGCAGTCCGACTCCAATTCAAGTGCAGTGCACGACCCGTCGCTGGGCTTTGAGGACGGCTTCCCTGCTGCGGGGGATATCGCGGCTATTATGTTTACCTCCGGTACTACCGGTGCGGCCAAAGGCGTCACGCTTACTCATGAGAACTTTGTGAGTGACTGTCTGCTTGCCCAGTCACTGCTTCAAGTCCTTCATACCGATGTATTCTATGCGCTACTCCCTATACACCATTCCTATACCATGCTGGCGGTTTTTATTGAGGCAATCTCGGTGGGGGCCGAGGTTGTTTTTGCCAAAAAACTGGTGGTGCAGCAAATCCTGTCGGATCTCAAGACCGCGCAGGTCACCATGTTTCTTGGGGTGCCAACGCTCTTTAACCGGCTGCTGAAGGGTATTCTGCGTGGCATCCGTGAGAAGGGCCCGGTTGTGTACGGCATTATCCGGTTTCTCATGATAAGTAGCGGCATAGTAAAAAAGGCTACCGGAATGAACCCCGGTAAGCGACTCTTTAACGGAATTCTTGCTAAGGCGTCACTCGACAGCATTCGCATCTGTATCTCCGGTGGTGGCCCCTTACCGTCCGAGACCTTCCGCCGCTTTAATCAGTTAGGCATCGACTTTGTGCAAGGCTACGGCCTGACCGAAACCGCGCCTATTCTCACGCTGAACCCGGTAGATCGGTATAAAGAGAACTCGGTTGGGAAAGTACTGCCGGAAGCTGAGATGAAAATCATTGATCAGGATGAGAAAGGGCGTGGTGAAATTGTTGTGCGTGGCCCTATGGTCATGCGGGGGTACTATAACAACCCCGATGCTACCGAGGAGACCATAGACAAAGATGGTTTTCTCTACACCGGCGATGTGGGGTATCTTGATAGTGAGAACTATCTGTATCTTACCGGACGAAAGAAGTCGCTTATCGTTACCGGAGGCGGCAAGAACGTGTATCCCGAGGAGCTTGAAAGCCATTTTGATCTCTTTGACGAGCTGGCGCAGGTTATGGTGGCGGGGTATCTAAGCGATCCGGAGGAGCATACCGAAGATATTGAGGCCTTCATTCATCCCGACACTACGTACTTCGAAGATAAGGATGGCAAACTGGATAAGCAGGCTGCCGAGGCTCGGGTCCGCGAAATAGTCTCACTCGTTAACAAGGGGCTCCAACCTTATCAGCGTATTCGGCGTAGTACCGTGCTTTGGGACCCGATGGAGACGACTACCACCCGCAAAATCAAGCGGCACGTGGTGCAAAAGCAGGTCGATACCGTAGATAACGTAGACAACGAAGATAACCCAGATAGCGATGAACCGGGTACTGTTTGAGGCCGGAGAACTCGAACAGCCGCTGTTGCGCAGTGATCCAAGGGGACGCCATATCCTTAAGGTACTCAACGCAGATGTTGGTGACCGGATCCGCGTCGGTATCATAAATGGACCTGCTGGCACAGCCTCTTTCCGCGAGCTAACGCATGACTACCTTATTCTGGAGCCTGAAACACTTAACGAGACGCCGCCCGCACTCTTTCCTATCACGGTAGTCTTGGGGCACACTCGTCCTATTGTGTTGCAACGCGTGCTTCGCGATCTCACGACCATCGGCGTCGGCCATATTATTGTTACCCATACTGAGTTAGGCGAGAAGTCCTATTTCTTAAGTAATCTCTGGCAACAGGATGCCTACCGCGCCTTTCTTATTGAGGGTGCCGCCCAAGCGGGCTGCACGCGACTGCCGCGAGTGGAGCGTGCCCGATTCTTGGGAGAAGCCTGCGAGCTACTGCCGTCGCCGAACACACATACTCGTTTTGCCTTTGATCTGCCGCTCGTCTGCTTGATTCCAACTTCAGCTTTCGTGGTTTAGGCCCACGCATACTCAGGAGCGAAACTGCCGCAGTTTGTGGCACCATGGTGCTGTTGGAGGCTGCAGCTTTCTTTGCATAACTCTGACTGCGTGGTATACTCAGGCCAATCAAGGAGTCTTTGTAGATGAAGAGAATTCTCGTTATTGACGATGACGAGATTAGCTTAGCCATCGTTCAAAAAGTGCTGACCGAAAGTGGTTTTGCCGTTGAGACATTCGCGTCTTCGGCAGAAGCCTGGGAGCAGTACGAGCCTAAAAGCTATGATCTAATCCTCTCAGATTACTTTATGCCCGACATCAACGGAGACGAGTTGCTGAAAAAGGTGCGCAAGTACGATGATGTAACGCCCTTCGTTTTTCTGACATCAAATACCGATGTAAAAATTGCAATCGAGCTTGTGAAGTCAGGTGCGGACGACCACATTGTGAAACCTATTGTTGCGGAGGAACTGGTTTTCCGGGTCAATAAAAACCTGAAGGAACGTGAGAATCTGCGGATGGTTGAGGAGGCTGAGAAAGAGAAGGCCCTGCTTGATCTGGAACGTCAGAAATTGGTGAACTGGCGTGCACTCTACGCAAGCAAGGACATTACCCAGACCGAACAGATGATTGCGTTACTTTCTCGTACCATAAATCAGTCCGGCGGCTTTCTGTGGCTGGAGTTACTCAAGTCCGATCTGAAGGAACTTGACGACACGGGCTTTCGAATCTCAAAAGATTTGGTCGATATGATTCTCAGCTCGGCCGAGGGGCAGAAGAACATATTTGACTACATCACCTTCATTAGCCAACTTGAAGAGCTCGTTCTCCATCCGCAAGAGTATGACGTAGCTCGCTTCGTGAAGGAGATGAACGGGGTGCTCAAGACCGAGGCTGGCAAGCTATCCGCTAAATACCCGCGTGATATTGTCATTTCAGCAGCTTCTAAGCATTTACCGTCCGGCAGAATATCGGTAGACCCGGAGTACTTTCCACGTATACTGCGGGAGCTGCTCATAAACGCTGTCAAGTATTCGCCTGTAGATTCACGAATCCTAACCAACTTTGAGCGAAATACCACAGAGAAAGGGAACCAACTTGACTTCACTATTCGCAATACACCAAAAGAGACCAGTGCCAAAACTCAGGATGGTTCGCCAATTAGAGGAATCCCGTACGACTACTCTGAGTTAGTCTTTGACTTGTTCTACACAATTGAGTCGTTTCCGGTTTATCTTGAAGAAGAGGAATGGAGTGACGGTACAGGCCTGTACGTTGCACGAAAAATCTTACGTAGCCAGAACAGCTGGATCAAAGCGGTAAACGGAATAGACTATACCGGCAGCTCTCCGGAGAGTTTTGTCCGATTAACCATAACTTTACCTTTTACGCCCTCTTAAGGAGTACGCATGGCAGAAAAGATACTTATCGTCGACGACTCGGTGTCGATGCGGCAAATGACCAACATGATTCTCGGTGGCGCTGGGTACGAGGTGGTGCAGGCGGTCGACGGCAAGGATGGCCTCGCCAAAATGAGCGCGGACATCAAGGTTGTAATAACCGACTACAATATGCCAAACATGAATGGAATAGAGTTCATAAAGGCAGTGCGGTCCGGGGCGGTGAACAAGTCGGTACCCATTCTTATGGTAACGACCGAGTCTGAAGACTCAAAAAAGCAGGAAGGAAAAAACGCCGGTGCCACGGGGTGGATAACAAAACCGTTCGACAAGGATACACTGCTGCAAACGATCAAGAAGGTTGCCGGTTCTCTTGATTTCTAAGGCGCGTATCACAAAACCTACGCGAAACATGTAACGGAAGGAACATAATGCCTACGGAGTTTCACGGCACAACAAAACCTGCTCAACTGGAAATTCAAGGGGAGATGTCGTTTGCACACGTAAGCGACCTGCACGCTGCCATGTTGACCGCCTGTGATGCGGTAGAGGAGCTGGTTATCTCGCTTGATAAAGTGACCAGCATTGATGCTGCCGGGTTGCAGCTGCTGTTTGCCGCATGCCGGTATGCCGAAAAAAGCAAAAAGGTTGTGCGGATCGTGCCGGGGGCAGCGGCCGAGCGCCTTGAGCGTATTCTGGAGTTTACTGGCCTCACTTCACCGGTCTGCGTGGTTGGAGATACCCCTCAATGAACGAACTTGGAAATCCTCTCGATACCTTTAGGGAGGAGGCGCGTGAGCTCCTGGAACAGCTTGAGCAACATCTTATGCAGCTTGAGGAAGACCCGACGGATCACGACTCAATAGACGGGGCTTTCCGTGCTTTGCATACGATCAAGGGTTCCGGTAATATGTTTGATCTTGACGCCTTGGTGGGGTTCACGCACATCGTCGAGGCGGTATTTGTCCGTGTGCGCGACGGCAAACTGCCGGTTACTCGCGAGCTAATAAATCTTTCGCTCCAAGCGCGTGATCATATTTCCCATTTGCTTACCGAAGCCGAAAGCGACGCCATAGACACCGAAACTTCGGAGCGCTCGCGTCTGCTTTCAACGGCATTTGAGGCGTACTTAGATGAGGAAACACTATCCAGTTCTGGAGCAGCTTCTGGAAAATCTGACAGTGGAGAGGCAAGCACGGCTGCGGGAAAGGGTTCGGGGCCATTGCCTGAAAAACAAAGGCCGGACCTCGGTGTCAATGCAGAGCACCACGCAGAGGGCGAATGCACATATCGCATTGAATTTACTCCTGCTGCCGACTCCTTTCTCACAGGCGCTAATCCGCTTCTGATTCTCAACGAGCTTGCAGAGCTTGGAACCATACTTAAGATTGGATACTGCGAAGCTATTCCAGACCTCAAGGAGATTGAGCCCGAGTACTGCTATTTACGGTGGGTCGTCCTTCTTACGACAGATCAGGGTGAAAACGCAGTGCGTGACGTTTTTATCTTTGTTGAGGGTACTGCCGAGATCAAAATCGATGTCATAGATGAAGCAGATCCTTTGATGGAGGAGTCGCGCTACAAACGGCTTGGTGAAATTCTTGTGGAGCGAGGCGAGATAGACCCCCAGGATCTTCAGTCCGCAGTTAGCTCCAGGAATTACTTAGGTGAGGTGCTTGTCAAGAAAGGTTTTGTAAGCGAGGAGCAGATCAATAGCGCGCTCCAGGAACAAAACTTTGTTCGAGAAGTACGAGAAAGCCGACGGACGGTGGAAACCAGCACAACTATCAAAGTGAAGGTAGACAAACTTGACGAGCTGGTAAACCTCGTAGGTGAGTTTGTTACTATGCACGCTGGCATTGCTATGGTTGCCGAACGTAAGAACGACCAGGATTTTCGCGCGGCTGCCGAACAGATGGAGGGGCTTATTCGACAGGTGCGGGACCTGTCCATTGAGCTACACATGGTGCCGATAGAAATTCTTTTTTCAGGCTACAGGCGCCTTGTTCGTGATCTATCGGAGGATCTGTCGAAACAGGTAGAGCTCAAACTGGAGGGAACCGGTACCGAGCTCGATAAGAATGTTATCGACTCACTCAAAGATCCGCTGTTGCACATTATCCGCAATAGCATAGATCATGGAATTGAGACTCCCGCGCAGCGGACCCAAAAAGGAAAAGACCCCACAGGCACGCTGCGGCTGTCTGCGTATTACTCCGGTGCAAACGTTGTGATTCAGGTGGTCGACGACGGTGCCGGAATGGATGTCGAACGCATCCGTCAAAAAGGCATTGAGCGGGGCGTTATCGACGGTTCGGATCGGTACTCGGAGCAGGATATCTTACAGCTCATTTTTGCTCCGGGTTTTTCTACAAACGAACAAGCCACTAACGTGTCGGGTCGCGGTGTGGGTATGGACGTAGTGCGACGGAATATTGAGTCAATTGGCGGCAGCATCCGTATTGAAACGGAGAAAGACATAGGAACGACGCTTTCGATTCGTATCCCCCTCACTCTGGCAA
>JAIVHN010000046.1:7399-14860 GCA_020201015.1 Spirochaeta sp.
CGGTTTCCGAACATCATGATGGGGCTGGCGAGACTGTTGGAGCAACGGCAGCCGCTCGGGCGGAGGCCGCGGATACAGAGAAGTATTTGGTCTTTTCGGTTGCAGAGGAAAAGTATGCAGTCGAGGTTGTTCGGGTAGAAGAGGTCATTGAAGCGTACGGGATTACGCCCGTGCCCCGTACTCCCAATTACCTTTTAGGAGTTGTGAACCTCCGGGGCCGTATTGTTCCGGTGCTGTGTGTGCGGCGACGTTTTGGACTTGAGGCTGCCGTCACTACCACCGATACCCGTCTCGTTGTGCTGCAGGTGCGCCTTGGTGAGGAACTGGTTTCCTTGGGCGCGGTGCTTGATGTGGTACATGGAGTGGTGGATATATCACTCTCGGACATCGAAAAACGCCCCTCTCTGGGCAACAGCGCAGATCAACAACTAGCCGTAAAATCTATTGCAAAGTTTGAGCACGAGTTACTGCTTATACTCAATGCCGACCTGCTTCTTACGCAAGAGTATCTTAACAGCAGCTACCAGCACCTGCGCGGGCGGGGTGTGTGATACAAGTTAGCCTACCGTTGCATCAACACCCGTTTTTTCCTACTATGGAACAATGTCGCAGAACCTCTTTCCGTCAAGCTTGGTAGGTCTTCGAGTGTTCATGGTCGGAATAAAAGGTTCCGGCATGACGGCACTCGCAGAGCTGGTAAAGCATATGGGCGCCTTACCACAAGGCTCAGATACGAATGAAACCTTCTACACCGATGCAATTCTCAACGAGCTTGGCATCCCCATAATCGAAGGCTTCAACAAGAACAACCTGCCTTCAGATTGTGACTTGGTTGTATATTCGGCTGCCTACGATCCAGCGACACACCCCGAACTCCTGGCGGCAGCCGAGCGTGACCTGCCTATGCTCAGCTATCCCGAGGCTTTGGGGCAGCTCTCCCGCCGGGTCCCCTCGGTTGGGATCTCGGGCGTTCACGGAAAAACTACCACAACAGCTATGGCAGGTGAACTTATTCGTCTTGGTAAGTTGCCCGGCAACGTACTTGTCGGGGGCGCATCACTTGGTTTCGGGGGTCGGCAGGTGTACACCGGAGGCGAGCGGTTCTTGGTTGCTGAGACCTGCGAATACAGGCGGCACTTTCTCACCTTTACGCCGACCGTGCTTGTGCTCACCGGAATCGAGGCTGATCATCTTGACTACTATCGCAACTACGACGACATTCACAGCGCCTTCCTGGAATACTCCGAGCGAATTGCTATGGGTGGCAGTTTGGTCTACTGTGCCGACAATGCCGGGGCTTGTGAGGTAGCGGCTGCTGTTGCGACTCAACGGCCCGACGTCAGGCGCATCCCCTACGGGCATACTGCCGAGGGTGGGTTTCGCATCCATGAGGTCTCTTATGAAGCTGGCAAACAACTGTTCCGGCTTGAGGGTGTGGCTGAACCTTTTGAGCTTCCGGTTCCGGGACGCCACAACCAGCTTAATGCAGCGGCAGCACTGGCGGCGGTAGACGAACTTTGCCGGGCGGTTGATCTACCGGCGCTGAGAGCAGAGGTGGCAACAGCCGCACTTGCAGGTTTTCGTGGCACCAAACGCCGCGCCGAGCATCGCGGCGAGCATCGCGGGGTGTTGTTTATGGACGACTACGGGCATCACCCAACCGCAATTACCGGAACTCTTGAGGGCCTGCGTGAGTTTTTCCCCGGCCGCCGCCTCGTAGTCGACTTTATGTCCCACACCTTTAGTCGTACCGAAGCGTTGTTGCAAGAATTTGCCACGTGTTTTGCTGCGGCCGACCTTGTAATCCTCCACAAAATTTATGCATCGGCTCGCGAGCAGTATGACGGCTCGGTTGACGGGCACGTGCTGTATCATGCCGTTTCGGCTCACCATGCTGCGGTTCAGTATTTTGAAGAGCCGCTTGATGCGGTGCCGTATTTACGCGAAGTCCTGCAACCGGGTGACTTATTCGTGACCCTTGGTGCCGGTGACAACTGGCGAATCATCGACACACTGCTCGAGCTGCCTGAGTTCAGCAGTCTTGGAGCACCCTGATGCGAAGTATGACGGCCTACGCTATTGATGAGGGAATGAACGAACGCTTCTCGGTTAGTCTTGAGATTAAATCGGTGAATAATAGGTATCTCGACGTCGGCTGTAACGTTCCATCCTTTTTGGCTCCGCTGGAAGCGGAGCTGCGGGGAGTTGTGTCGAACAAAGTGTCTCGAGGACGCGTGGAGCTTACTGTTCGAGTGCGGGAGCTGCAAAGTGAGATTGAGGTTGATGTTGACGCGGTTAATGCAGCGAAGTACGTGACGGCGCTTCAACAATTGGCAGACATTGCCGGTATCACTGCCGAGCTCAGGGTGGAGCATCTCCTTGGATTTGAGGGGCTCTTCAGCGTTGAAAAGAAACGCGACCCGGATATGTATAAGCCTGCGGTTATGGAAGCTCTTGAACGTGCACTGCACAGCTTTCTTCAACAGTCAGAGCAAGAGGGCGAAAAAATGCGGCTTGATATCTTTATGCAGCTTGAGCGAATAGAGCAGCACCTTGCCCTGATTGCAGAACAGGCACCGCGGTTGCAGCAGCGCATCCGTGAGCAGCTCATGCTTCGGTTCAACGAGATGTTGGGTGAAGGTGTAGATGAAAACCGTGTGTATGCAGAAACCGCAGTGCAGCTGGTTAAGCACTCAATTAATGAGGAAATTGTCCGCATGCGAGCTCATCTGGGTGGCTTCCGTTCTATGGTTACCACTGGCGGGCCAATGGGAAAAAAACTTGATTTCCTATGCCAGGAACTCAACCGAGAAATTAATACGATTGGATCAAAGAGTTTCCTCTACGAAATTGCAGAGGCGGTGATCGAGATTAAAGACGCTATTGAGAATATGCGGGAGCAGTTGCGAAATGTCGAGTAAGGCAGACGGAGATCTGCGCATTGCGGTTTCGGGCAAAAGCGGGTGCGGCAACTCTACAGTGAGCCGTCTTGTTGCTGAGCGTCTTGGATTGCGTCTTGTTAACTACACTTTTCACAGTATTGCCAACGAACAAGGCATCCCCTTCGAAGAAGTGTGCCAGCTTGCTGAGGAAGACTCCAGCTGGGATCGATATCTTGATCGTCGGCAAATTGAACTTGCTATGGAACAACCCTGCGTACTCGGTTCGCGTTTGGCGGTCTGGTTACTGCATAACGCGGCTCTTAAGGTATATCTGACAGCCTCTATCGAGGAGCGCGCCCGCCGCATTCAAGAACGCGAGGGCGGTGAGTTCGACGAGGTTCTCCGCAGGACGATCGACCGTGATCGGAATGATCGTGAGCGGTACATGCGGCTTTACAATATCGACAACAATAAGTTTGGCTTTGTTGATCTCATTGTCAACACCGAACATCATAACCAGCACCAAGTTGCTGATCTGATTATAGCAGAAGTGAGCGCCACTAGAACGTAGGCAATGTTGGGTTAATTAGAACCCTATCCGAGGATCGGAATAATGGCAAGCAGCACGCCAGCGGCAACTGCCGAGCCAAGTACGCCAGCCACATTCGGACCCATGGCATGCATCAGCAGGTAGTTCCCGTGATCTTCCTCGCGTCCCAGGCGAGCAGCTACGCGCGCCGCCATGGGAACAGCAGATACTCCGGCGGCGCCGAGAAGTGGATTAATTTTGTTGCCTGGTAATTTGTTTAGAAGTTTGGCCAGTAAGACTCCGGAAGCCGTCCCTATAGCAAAGGCAGCAAGCCCTAAAAGTATTATGCCCAATGTCTCGGGCTGCAGGAACTCGTCGGCGCCAAGTTTAGATCCTACGGCGAGCCCCAGTAGAATGGTTACAATGTTGATCATCTCATTGCCAGCGGCACGTGCCAAGCGTTCGGTCACGCCGCTCTCACGCAGCAGATTGCCGAACATTAGGGCGCCTATGAGCGGAGCTGCGGTCGGTAACAGTAAAACGCACAAGGCCAGCGCTACTAAGGGAAACAGAATTCGTTCAAGTCGCGAAACCTGACGCAGTTGTTTCATGCGTATGCTCCGCTCGGCTTTTGTTGTCAGGAGCTTGACAATGGGGGGTTGGATGATGGGTACCAGCGCCATGTAGGTATAGGCTGCAACGGCAACCGCACCCAAAAGTCGGGGAGAAAGCCGAGAAGCTATGAAGATGGCGGTGGGACCATCCGCGCCGCCGATGATGCCAATAGCACCTGCATCTGCCAAGGAAAATCCAAAGCCAAAAAACTCTGTTAGCAGTGCCGTACCGATAACCGTAGAGAAAATACCGAACTGCGCAGCTGCACCGAGAAATGCGGTTTTTGGATTTGCAATGAGTGGGCCAAAATCGGTTAATGAACCAATTCCAACAAAAATGAGCACCGGGAAAAGCCCGGACGCAATGCCAACCCCGTAGATCTGCCCCAAGAAGCCACCGAACTCTGTCGTAAGCTCAAGTGTCAGTGGATCTATGATCTCGCGAGTTCCTGCGGCAATTCCAGCTACAGGAACATTAGCAAGTATGCCACCAAACCCAATTGGAATGAGAAGCAGCGGTTCAAACTCTTTGTGAATGGCAAGGTAAATGAGAACACCGGAAATTGCTATCATAAAAAGGCTACCAATATCCATAGAGGCAATTCCGGTGGCGAGCCATACTTCGTGAAGCGTCTGTACAAACATTCAGTTACTCCGGTTGCCTAATGTGTAATTCGCAACAGTACCGAGTCGGCGGCAACCTGATCCCCAGTTTCTACAAATACATCGGTCACTACGCCACGCACCGGTGATTCAACCGGCGTTTCCATTTTCATCGCCTCAAGCACTACTATTTCATCACCCTTATTGACCGAGGCTCCCGGTGCTACCGAGAGCCGCAAGATGAGTCCGGACATGGGGGCCTTGAGATCTAAGACTGCTTTGAACTCGTCGGCCCCGTCCGTGCGAGTTGTCGAGGTTGTGTCGGGTGGAATATCACCGGCCGGACTGTGTCCGCCTGCCACAGGGTGTGAGCCAGCAGGCCCGGGCGCGCCTGCCTGTATGGCAACCTGGTATTCCTGGCCGTTCACGAGTGCTGTCTGACCCTTCAGGTCAATTTCATAGCGCCGGCTATTAATGGTCACGCTGTAGCGTCCAGAATGACTTCCGACCGGCATTCGTTCACCGTGGGCGGCGCCGGACTCATGGTGCGGTGAGCCGTCAGTGCTGTTCTTGCGTACGCCAATCCGGCCCTTGCCAGCAAGAAACGCAATGCCTTTTTCCTTACAGGCTGCAGCAATGAAAATATTTTCATCCGATATTGGGATATCGTTTTCTGTGAGGGAATCGCGCGCAGCCTTTATGCCTTTCTTTGGGTCGCGCTCGTTAATATCAAGTGGACTCTCGGTCGTTGTTTCGAGTCCAAGCTGTTCGCTTGCTATTTTTACAACTTCGGGATCCGGCGGTACCGGGGTTTTTCCATAATAGCCGAGTACCATCTTGCCGTAACCTTCTGCAATCCGTTTCCAGGGCCCAAGTACTACATTGTTGAAGGCTTGCTGAAAATAAAACTGCGAAACCGGAGTTACTGAAGTGCCGAATCCGCCACGGCTAATGACCTCGCCCATGTTACGAATGATCTCGTCGAAGCGATGTAGGAGGTTGTTGTCGCGCAACATCTGTGTGTTTGCCGTAAGCGCTCCACCCGGCATTGGGCTGAAGGGAATAATTGGCTCAACTGCAATTGCCTCGGGGGGCACAAAATACTCGCTCATGCATTCGCGAAAAACTTCCTCCGCCTCAATAACTTTGCGAATATTTATACCGAGATCATACTTGGTGCCGCGGAGTGCGTGCCACATGGTGACTATGTCCGGCTGACAAGTTCCTCCAGAAACGGGTGCCATTGATAGGTCTATTTGGTCTGCGCCAGCGTCAAGGGCAGCCATGTATTGCGAGATACTTACCCCCGCGGTCTCATGGGTGTGAAAAGAGATGTGAACATCGGTGCCAAGCAACTCTCGGGCGCCTTTGATTGTGTCGTAGACCTTACTGGGCACCGAAGTTCCGGACGCATCCTTAAAGCATACCGAGTGGAAAGGTATTTCGGCGTCGAGTATCTGCCTAAGCATCTGGATGTAAAACTCTGCGGTATGTGCGCCCTCAACGTCCGGAGGTAACTCCATGAGCGTGACGCACACCTCATGATTTAGACCGGCCTCGTTAATGCAGCGGCCACTATAGACGAGGTTCTGCACATCGTTGAGTGCGTCGAAGTTCCGAACCGATGTAATGCTGTGTTTCTTAAACAGCTCAGCATGAAGTTTGATAATGTCCCGCGGTTGCGACTCCAGCCCTACAACATTAATCCCACGTGAAAGTGTTTGTAGGTTTGCCTCCGGTCCAGCTGCGTCACGAACCGAGTCATGCATGGCAAATGCATCTTCGTTACAGTAAAAGTAGAGAGACTGAAAACGAGCTCCGCCGCCAATTTCATGATGCGCTATGCCAGCTTCGCGTGCCGCTTCTACCGCCGGTAAGAAGTCTTCAGTGAAAACCCGGGCGCCAAACACCGACTGGAAACCGTCCCTAAAGCCGGTGTTCATGAACTTAACGAGCTTTTTCATTGTGTTCTTTCCTTTGTGCCTGTGTGTATACGTTGGCTTTGCGCATGTGCAAGCGCCACTGCCAGAGCAATTTCTGGATCACCACTACTCGCCGTGAAGTGTGAAAGAAATAGCACCTGTGAGGCAAAGCTCATGGCGGTGAGCGTAAGCACGAGCAAGCTAAGAAAAAGAAATACTACAAGCATGCCGATGAGGGCTATAGTTAGAGTAGCTGCTAGCACGTGAGGCGCCTCCGAATAGGGGATTATCTTCAAATGTGCGGCCGAAACGTTTTGTATTTATATACACAATTTGTATCGCTGTCCAGGGGCTTTACGCGCTGCCACGGAAACGGTATGATTCAGTGTTATCGAGAATTTCGTACGCATGCGCAGGAGAAGCTCACCATGATCATTCCTTTACGGGAACTAGAAAACCATCACGGAAACGTGTACGAGACGACCTCGGCCGCAATACGCCGAGCATTTCAAATTACTGTGACGGGCGACGAAGAACTAGATGTCAACCAGGGTAAAGTGGTATCAACCGCCATTCGTCAGGTGCTCACCAAGAAAGTTCAGTTCCAGATCGAGGATTAAGGAAGCCGCATGCGCGGCCCGTCCATCCCGACATCAGCTCTGGCGTCAAGATCAGGGCCGTTGCCACCCTTCCTTTGCATTTTTGGGCCGACCGGTACTGGTAAAACTGAGCTTTTGTTTAGGGCCTTTGCCGGACGCGCCGAGATCATTAGCGCCGACTCCATGCAGGTGTACAGCCAGCTCAAAATTGGTACCGCCAAGCCGACACCTGAGATTTTGCATGATTTACCGCATCATTTGCTTGATATTCTTGATCTACATGAGTCCTATGATGCTGGCCGTTTCGTTCGG
>JAIVHN010000211.1 GCA_020201015.1 Spirochaeta sp.
GGATAGACAACGCCCTGGTAACGGATCAGCATGGAGATATTCGCAAGATCCGTGAAGAGGTCGGAATGGTATTTCAAAACTTCAATCTTTTCCCGCATCTCACTGCCTTGGAAAATATCATGCTTGCCCCACGTACTGTGAAGAAAGTATCGAAATCAGAAAGCACAAAGAATGCACTGCGACTTCTTGCGCGCGTGGGACTTCAGGACAAGGCGGCAACATATCCTGCACAGTTATCTGGGGGACAACAGCAACGGGTAGCAATTGCCCGAGCGTTGGCAATGAACCCAAAGGTCATGCTGTTTGATGAACCGACATCGGCGCTTGATCCCGAGATGATTAAGGAGGTGCTGGACGTTATGCTTGATCTTGCCCGGGAAGGAATGACGATGTTGGTTGTGTCCCACGAGATGGGCTTTGCACGAGCCGCTGCAGATAAAGTTGTGTTTATGGATCAGGGAGAGATCATCGAGGTCGGCTCACCTACCCAAGTGTTCGACAGCCCACGGGAAAGTCGCACGCAAAGATTTCTTGAGCATATATTGTAACTTGCAACAAGGTAACCATGATCTGGATCGAAGGCCGTCGGAGATTTTTGACTTTAGAACCCCCGGTAATTGGACGAGAATCAAGCGATGGGGCCGAAGAAAAATATCTTATCAAGTATTGTTGCAATTTACTCGGAAAACGTTACATTTAATTGTAGTTTAACGAAGGATTCGACCTCATGAAAGGCACAGACGAAAGCTCAAAGCAAGGGGCTAACTTGCTAACACCTGAACTCATTCGTAGCTTCCCCAAAGTGGAGCTGCACCGACATTTGGAAGGATCATTTCCTGTGCGTTCTTTGTTTGAGATAGCGCACAAAAATGGGCTCGATATGCCTAGCGACTATGACGCCTTTAAGGAGCAGGTCCAGTTTCCAAAGGATTCGGAGCCAGACTTTCTAAAGTTCTTGTCAAAGTTTAAGAATACTTGGTATCGGAGTTTCGACGATGTATACCGCATTGCGTATGACTCGGTGAAAGAGTTTGCGAATGACGGACTCTATTATATCGAGTTGCGCTTCTCTCCCGAGCACTTTGCGTTTCATAACAATTTTGATCGTAACAAGATTACCAAGCTGGTTATTCAGGCAGGAAATGATGCGGCTGCCGAGATCGACTTGAAGATTAAATATCTCATCACTTTTAACCGCAGTAAACAAGACCAGAACGAAATGTCCGCCCTCTACGAAGAAATTAAGCGACTCAATTTACCGGATATAGTTGGAATGGATCTTGCCGGTGATGAGATCAATTTCCCACCGGAGCTCTTCACTGAATTTTTTTCAAAGGTCAACAGCGATGGTGTGTACAAGTCAACTATTCATGCTGGTGAGGTGAGTGCGTCGGACCAAATTTGGAAAGCTGTCAAACTGTTAGGCGCATCCCGAATCGGACACGGAACATCATGCGTTGATGACGAAGAGTTAAAAGCCTACTTAACTGAGCATCAGGTAGTTCTTGAACAGTGCATTACGTCGAACTATCAAACTGGCTCTTGGGTAGACGAAAAGAACCATCCCCTCGGCAGGCTTTACAGAGAAGGCGTTCCGGTGTCAATCAACTCGGACGACCCATTTATACAGGACACAGATCTTACAGATGACTATGTAAAAACTGTACGGTACTTCGGTTTTACCATAGACGATCTTATCGCGTTAAACCTGACTGCCCTGCGGAGCGTATTTCTCTCAGATTCCGAAAAGCAAAACCTGATTGACGAGTACACCAGAAGAGTTGCCGCTTTTCGCAAGAAATACGGAATATAGACGCTTTCTTATTCCGAAGTTCCTTTCGAAACATCTATCTCAATTGTTCCACGTGAAACATTTCGAAGAATTGTGCTCACATGAGGAACAAGCTCGATTTTGAGGCTAATCACCATGCGTACCTCGGATGAGAAACGCTCCGATACGATTTGCAGGCCCTCGGATGCGTAGTCTTCGCATAGTCTTCGGATAGGTTGATGGAGCTCATAGGGGCACTCCAAGGATAACTGTGCACGTTCTTCGAGAACTTCAATCCGCAGAGTTTCAAGCACTCCCTGAGCGGCACTTGTGTATGCGCGCACGAGTCCGCCTGTCCCAAGCTTTGTACCGCCGAAGTATCTAACTACTGCAATAATAACATTGGTGACTGAACTCCCTCGAAGCACTTCAAGCACCGGCCGACCAGCGGTACCTTTTGGCTCACCGTCGTCGCTCATCCCATACTCATCTCGGCTAAGTCCACCAACTCGAAACGCATAGACCACATGAGCAGCATCGGGGTTCTGCTTACGTAAAACCTGGATGTAGTGCTTTGCTCCTGCTGCAGTCTCGATGCGCTCAGCAGTCGCAATAAATCTCGACTTCCGGTCAATGTGCTCGGCTCGTGCGGAAGAGGTCGGTTGATACAGGTAGGAGTTACTCATAATGTTCCACGTGGAACACTGGCGCCGGAAAAAGCAACCAGCGCCGTATTATCATGTTCCCAGAAAGATTTTCCGGCGCGCTTCTGTCAGCACGGCCTTACTTTTCTTAGGATTCAGTATCTTGATCAGTATCCTTGGGCTCATCGTCAAGCTCAATAGCCTCAACGGCCTCAACGGCGGCAATTTCCACATCCGAGTCGTCTTTACCGTTCCTAGCTACTCCAATCACAAAATCCGGCCGGTCGATATTCACGACCCTCACTCCACTTGCCGCGCGTGACTGCTGTGAAATATCCTTGATCCGAATCTTAAGGGTGCTCCCTTGTGACGTAACCACAATAATGTCATCATCATCCGACACCGAGAGCAGCGACACAACCTCGCCGGTTCGTTCCGAAACGTTATATGCCTTCTGACCCTTCGTACCCCGCCCGTGCGACGTGAACTCGCTGTACGGCGTACGTTTACCGTAGCCTCCGGCGGTAAGCAGAAACATCGTTTCGTCTTCAGATACCACAACTACCCCCGCAAGTTCGTCACCTTTTCCAAGGCGAATCCCGGTTACTCCGCGAGACGCTCGGCCCATTCCTCGAACGCTTTCTTCAACCATGCGGAGGCCCTGACCATGGCCGGTTACGAGAAACAGCTCATCCGCTCCACTGGTAAGCAGAGCTGCAACTACCCGGTCGCCCTCATCCAGCCGTATTGCTACAACCCCGCGTGTGCGAGCGTTTGAGAAGTCGGCCACCTTCACCTTTTTCACTACACCACTCATTGTTGCAAGAAAGATGTAGTTCTCTATCTGAAAGTTAGGCAAAGAAACTACGGCCGCAATTTCTTCGTTGGCAGATATCTGAAGAATAGACTTTAGGTGAGTCCCTCGAGCAACGCGCGATGCCTCGGGGATCTCATGAACCTTGAGCCAGTATGCTTTACCTTCGCTTGTTACAAACAAAATAAAGTCGTGGGTCGAGCCCACAAATACCTGTTGGACAAAGTCCTCATCTTTGAGCGACGCCGACGAGCTTCCTTTTCCACCACGACCCTGTAGTCGATACGATGAAATTGGAACACGCTTTATATAACCGCGGTGAGAAATCACTACAACCATATCTTCTTTCTGGATCAAGTCGTCAATATCGATGCTTTCAATTTCATCCGGGATTATTTCGGTACGACGCTCATCGCCAAACTGGGCGGCAATTTCGCGAGTTTCATCTTTAACGATATCAAGCACTTTCTGTTCGCTTGCAAGGATACTCCTCAGCTCTTTAATCAGCGCCCGAACCTGTTCCAGTTCGTCGATAATTTTCTGTGTTTCAAGGCTGGTAAGCTTTTGCAACCGCATATCAAGGATAGCCTGAGCTTGAATTTGTGAAAGTTCAAACCGCTCCATTAGCCGCGTGCGCGCTGTGTCGACGTTGTCCGACTCTTTGATTGTGCGGATAACTTCATCAATGTTATCAAGTGCAATCTTTAAGCCTATAAGAATGTGCTCACGGTCTTCGGCTTTACGCAGATCAAACTCGGTACGACGCACCACAACTTCTTTTCGGTGTTTTACGAAGTACTCGATTGTGGATTTAATCGTTAGCGTCTCAGGTCGACCACTTGCGAGTGCAACAGCATTCACATTGAAGTTTGTTTGAAGCTGCGTATGTATGAAAAGCTGATTGAGAATGATCTTGGGGCTGACCCCCTTCTTAAGCTCAATTACAATACGCATACCGTCACGGTCGGACTCATCACGCAGGTCCGAAATCCCATCAACCTTGCGGTCACGAACAAGATCGGCAATCCGAGTAATAAGGGTTGCTTTATTCACTTGATACGGAATTTCGTGGACAAGGATTACATCCTTGCCGCTCTTCGTGCTTTCTATCGTAAAGCGTGCCCGCACCGTAATGCGGCCCCGGCCGGTCTTATATGCCTCACGGATTCCGCTACGGCCATAGATAATGCCACCTGTTGGGAAGTCGGGGCCCTGTATATACTGCAGCAGATCATCAAGAGAGATGTGTGGTTTATCTATAACCGCGCAGATTGCCTCACTGACTTCACGTAAGTTATGCGGAGGAATATTTGTAGCCATGCCGACCGCAATACCGCTCGCACCGTTGGCAAGTAGATAAGGAAATGCTCCGGGTAAGACTAGCGGCTCGTCAATGCTGTCGTCATAATTCGGACCGAAATCTACAGTCTCTTTCTTGATATCACGAAGCATTTCTTCAGCAACACGTTGCAGCTTAGCTTCGGTATACCGCATCGCTGCTGGTGGATCACCGTCTACAGAACCATAGTTACCTTGACCATTGACCATGCGGTAACGCATAGAAAAGTCCTGTGCCAAGCGCACCAAAGAATCGTAGATCGACTGATCCCCGTGGGGGTGAAACTTACCTAAGACATCGCCGACGATGCGCCCGCTTTTCTTAAATGACTTATCGGAACGGAGCCCCATCTCGTTCATGGAATAAAGAATGCGCCGATGTACAGGCTTAAGACCATCTCTTACATCCGGCAAAGCACGACTCACGATAACCGACATGGCATAGGTGAGATAACTCTCCTTGACCTCGTCTTCAATTGAGACCGGAATTATTCGTCCACGCAGTTTTTCTTGATCCGACACTATTTCATTCCTTTCCGTTAGACGTCGAGAGTTCTAGACGTCAAGATTCGTAACTGAGAGTGCATTCTGTTCAATGAAGAGTTTGCGCGGCGCTACATGTTCGCCCATGAGAGTTGTGAACATGTTTTCTGCTTCAACCGCATCCTCAAGCCGGACTTGAATATTATTCCGGGTTTCAGGGTTCATTGTTGTTTCCCACAGTTGTTCTGGATTCATTTCACCAAGACCTTTATACCGTTGTATGTTGAGCTTCTCTTCATTCAAGCCCATTTCCTTGACAACAATTAGGCGCTCGGCATCATTATACGCATACCGCACCGTTTTCCCGTAAGACACTTTGTAGAGTGGCGGCATCGCAATATACACATGGCCTTCTTCAATCATCTCCTTCATGTAGCGAAAGAAGAAGGTTAACAGCAATGTTCGTATGTGGGATCCGTCAACATCCGCATCGGCCATAATGATAACCTTGTGATACCGCAGCTTCGTAAGGTCAAACTCAACACCTACTCCAGCGCCAAGCGTCTGGATAATGGGCTGTAATTTGTCATTGGACAAAACCTTGTCGATACGGGTTTTCTCGACATTCAGCATTTTTCCCCACAAAGGGAGTATGGCTTGAAACTGTCGGTCTCGACCCTGCTTAGCACTACCGCCAGCCGAGTCACCCTCAACAATATACACTTCGCTTTTTCGCGGATCTTTCTCACTGCAGTCAGCCAGTTTTCCCGGCAGTCCACTACTCTCTAAAAAGTTTTTTCTACGAGTAAGCTCCCGCGCACGACGTGCCGCAGACCGTGCTTTGGCGGCAAGAACCGTCTTGTCAAGAATAGACTCAGCAACCTTTGGGTTCTCTTCAAAGTAATCGTTCAGACGTTCATTCACAAAAGCCTCAACGAGACCTTTCACTTCAGAGTTACCAAGTTTCGCTTTTGTCTGACCCTCAAACTGAGGGTTCGGCACCTTGACCGACACGACTGCGGTGAGGCCTTCGCGAACATCATCACCGGTCAAGCTTTCATCGACTTTTTTTGCGAACTTAGATTTTTTCAAGAAATCATTTAGTGTCCGTGTAAGAGCAGACTTAAAACCGATCAGATGGGTTCCGCCCTCCCGGGTGTTGATGTTGTTGGCGAAGGAGAACATGTTCTCGTTGTAGCCGTCGTTGTATTCCAATGCAATTTCAATCTGTACCTCTTCACGTATCCCTTCGCAGTATATGGGTTCCTTCTGAATAACGTTTTTATTTTTATTAAGATATTCGACGAATTCTCGTACGCCGCCGTCAAAGCGGAATATGTGAGATTTTTCTGTTGGAAGACGGAGATCCCGAATTGATATAGTGATTCCTTTATTGAGGAACGCTAACTCCCGCAGTCTTTTTGAAAGTACTTCAAAGCTGAAAACTGTATCTTCAAAAATTTCTGGATCCGGATGAAAGGTAACAACAGTACCGCAGATCTCAGTTTCGCCGATTTTTTTCACCGGCTCCTGAGGCGTTCCCCTGGCGTAGCGCTGAAAGTACAGTTCACCTTCTTTGTGAACGTGAACCTCGCACCACTCCGAAAGCGCGTTAACAACTGAAACACCAACACCGTGAAGCCCGCCCGAGACAGCATAACTCTTGTGGTCAAACTTGCCACCTGCGTGCAGGCGGGTCATAACAATTTCCAGGGCACTGACATTTTCGTCGGTGTGCAAATCAACCGGAATACCCCGGCCGTTATCCTCCACGCGAATAATATCGCCCTTCTCAATCGTGACATTGATCTCACTACAAAAACCGGCGAGAGCTTCGTCGATACTATTGTCAACAACCTCATACACCAAGTGGTGCAGGCCGTCCGGGCCGGTTGTACCAACATACATGCCCGGGCGTTTACGCACCGCCTCGAGCCCTTTAAGAACTTGAATACTCTGTGCGGAGTACATTTCCACGGTATTTTCCTTGTTACGGTGCCGGTTCTGTGTGCTAGTTTTGTCTTGGTTTTCACAGAAGGCCTTGTCCGATAAGCAACCAACAGTATAGCGAGTAAAGACAACAAAGTAAACAAAGCACAGCTTTCGTAAGCGGGCGTGACAAGTCTACAAGATAAGCTTTAGAGGCCGGGCGTTTGCTCTAGTGAAAAAGCCGCCCGCTTATGGTAGTCTTGGCGCTTGGCGGCAATGTCCAGCTAATTTCAAAGCAAAGGGAGCTATAAATGAGCACGACCTCATGGGACTACAGTATGTTTTGGCACGAGACCATGAAACAACTGCAGGACGAGCTTTCCGAGCAGGAATACTCGATGTGGTTCAACCGCATGGAGTATTCTTCTTCAGGAAAAGAGCAGATAACTGTAAAGGCTTTTTGAACTATCTGGGAGTGAACTATACCTCGAATTTGAGGTCGCAAAAGCCGAAACACCAGCGATGGAAAAAAACACTCAGCCGAAGAAAGACAACAAAACCGCTGCGGAGAACCAGAAACGCGAGCCAAAGCCACCTCACCCACAGTTACGTGAGGAATATACCTTCGACAACTTTGTTATCGGTGAGAACAGCAGCTTTGCTGCAAATGCCGCACTTGCCATAGCTAAGAATCCCGGGACCGCTTACAATCCATGTCTCATATACGGTGGCGTAGGACTCGGGAAGACGCATCTTATTCAGTCTATTGGAAATCAAGTTTACCAAGAATATGAAAAGCTTCGCATAGTTTATGTAACTATGGAGAGCTTTACCAACGACTTTATTCAGTCAATTCGTGAGAAACGCACGCAGGGTTTCAAAAACAAATACCGGTATGCAGATATTTTACTTATAGACGATATTCACTTTCTTCCGGGAAAACCAGAAACTCAGGAAGAGTTATTTCACACGTTTAATGCACTCTACGATGCCAACAAACAAATGGTCTTCACTTGTGACCGCCCGGTCTCGGAGATACGCGATTTAACCGACCGTCTACGAAATCGATTTGAACGTGGCCTCAATGTAGATCTCCAACCGCCCTCGTATGAGACTCGCTTTGCAATTCTAAAGAAAAAAATTGAACGAAGTCAGTTAAATGTTCCCACCGAGGTCATAGAGCTCATCTGCAACAATGTAACAACGAATGTCCGTGACCTCGAAGCTGCACTTACCAAGCTGATAGCCTATGCCGAACTCGTAAACAAGCAGATTACTGTTACCGTTGCTCGCAGCCAACTCAAAGATATGCTCTCAAGTCCTCATCAGTCGAAGATCACAATAGATGCAATTCAACGAGCAGTGGCCGACTATTTCAATCTATCAAGTCAGGAACTCAAAGGAAAAAAACGCACAAAAACGGTAGCGTTTCCTCGGCAGTTGGCAATGTATATCTGTCGCGAAATCACTGAATACTCCACAACCGAAGTTGGTCTTGAGTTTGGTGGACGAGACCATACAACCGTGATGTATGCATGCCAACGAATTGAAAGCCGCATTCGAACAGATGCTACTGTCGAAACCATCATTCAAAACCTAATTAGAGATATTAAGAGCAAGGGAATCAGGTAGAAACTCTGTGGATAACAACCGCATTTGTAGGCGATCTCTGGGGATATCTTTCAAGAGCTCTGAAACTGTGGACAATTTTATAATAACTAGACCCTCTTGTTATGCTCTTCAACTCGTGTTCAGACAAAGCCTTAACCCGGTTTTGCACATGTTAAGTGTTCCCACTATTACAACTACTAGTTTATAACTATATATAACAATAAGAGGAACAAGGAGCGCGTGATCATGAAGTTTGTATGTGACAAAGATGTAATCATGCGGGAGATATCCGTTGCTACGGACATTATCTCGTCAAAAACTACGCTTTCGATACTTTCAAATGTATTGATGGAAGCTTCAGATCAGAGCTTGAAGATCCGTGCTACAGATCTAAAGGTGAGTTTTGAGACTGCTATTCCTGTAACTGTTGAAAGCGACGGAAGAACCACTGTTTTCTGTGACAAGCTTTTGGGAATTCTTCGTTCCTTGCCATCCGGAGAAGTTGAGTTTGAGACTTCAGGATCCGACCGAATGATTATTCGCCCCAGAGGAAAGAAAATCGATTTCCGACTCAAGTGTATTGAAGCCGATAAGTTTCCAGAAATTCAACTTGCAGTTGAAGATGCATATTGGGAGTTTCCGCAGAAAGAGTTTATCGAGATGATTTCACAAACTGTATTTGCTGTTTCAGACGATGAAACCCGTTACTTCATGAATGGTGTGTACATGGAGAATCAAGAAGGTGCTCTTATCATGGTTGCTACTGACGGTCGGCGTCTGGCT
>JAIVHN010000212.1 GCA_020201015.1 Spirochaeta sp.
AAGCAGAAGCTTGAGATCTACCGCAAATACAACTTCAAGGTCATTGAGCTCTCCGACACGCATCTCTCAAACCTGGACGACCACCTCCCACGCTTCCTGCTCAAGCATAACGTGCGGGTGTATTAGGGTCTGAGGTAGGTCGATGTAGGAAACGAGGTGAACTCATTGGCGTTGCACCGGCATGCAACAGCTCACTGAGCCCCACTCTCATTGGTCAGAGGGTAGCTGCTCGTAGATTTGCTCCAGGGTTTCTATAAACGTCAGGTGTGCGGCAACAAACCCTGCCACTGCGGTTTCGACCTGTTGCTGAACCAGCATGACACGTTGTGCTTCAAGTGGTCGTGCGTAAAGATGACGAAACTTGTGCCGAAACGCGCGGAGATCGTCCAAGAGGTACCACAGGTCTTTCTCAAGAAGGGCAGGTCGCAACTTTGGAATTGAGAGGGTCATTCTACGTAAGAGGTCGGAATGCCATGCGTCGCCATCCAGGCCATTCTCGTAGAACTTTGCAACTCTCAGGCAGTATCCCTCAATCACACCGTAGATGTTGTGGATCGTGTATGCCAGGGCCGCGTAATCTATCTCGAAGCATAGAGTACCTCGGCATCCCGAGCAACGACGTCTTTTATGGCTGGATGAAGCGTTTCCCATTCAATCAGATCTACCGGCCAGTCCGACGCTTCTGCAATGCGAAAGAGTTGAGAAAACCGGGTGGCTCCATCTACGGCTATGTCGAGGTCGGAATCTAAACGAAGCTCTCTGTTGGGCAGTACAGAACCAATAAGGCGTATTTGTGTGAGTTCAGGATCGCAGCTAAGCAACTCCGACACCAGACGTTGGGCTTCTGCGCGTAACGCTTGACGCCTTTGCGCAAGGGCCGCCCGGTGTTCCGCATTCCTACGGGTCTCGGCCGCGACTACTTCATCCGACAACGACAAGTCAATCTTGGCAACGCTTAAGAAACAGAAGTACACTGATCTGGGAGACGCCATGACTTCATCTGCAAACTCCACAGATGCCGCTCTCCGCTTCATTGTCCCCGACGGAGTTGGCATACCAGGTGGGGTACTCCGACCAGGCCCACATGTCTCGTGCCGTTAAGCGATGGTTTGGCGTGAGCCCAAGCGAAGTTCTCAAGCGGCCTGACCTGGCCGAGCAGCTACACGTGCCCGGTTATGATGCAGCGACATCTTCCACAAACAGAATCACGTACTTTAGTTTGGCTTTCATGCACACAGTATGAACCGAGACTCAGGCTCTCGTCTTGAAGAAATGCGACAACCAGCGGTCTCTCATCACCATCATCACCATCATCACGATTCACGATATCGAGGGCAGATGCGAAACCAGTTCTGCGCCGTTACTCAAGCAGGTCTTTGAGTTTCTCAAGTGGGGGTTCAGAGTAGAGCCGACCGTCGATAAGAAGAGCCGGGTTTATTGAGGACCTCCTCAGTTGGACCGAACTCGGTGGCTATGCCGTCGCGCATGTAGAGCACTTGGTCGGCGAGCCGCTCGATCTCATCCATACTGTGGGTAACATAGATCACCGGAACGCCGACTTCGGCCGGGAGGCGTGCGATGTACGGCAGCAGCTCGTTTTTCCGCGGAGCATCCAACGATGCCAGCGGCTCATCCATGAGCAGCAGCCGTGGATTTGCCAACAGGGCGCGGCCAATAGCAACGCGCTGCTTTTCCCCACCGGAAAGTTGACCCGGTCGACGAACAAATAAATGCGTGATTCCAAGTAACTCTCCGACATCGGACAAGGATCTCGAGGTAAGCGGACCTCCGCTTTCCGCACCGTCTTGGTTCTCATTCAGCGTGGCGCGTGATGTGCGGTTATGCGCCCCATAGAGTAGGTTCTGTTTTACATCAAGATGGGGAAATAAACGTCCGTCTTGAAAGACGTATCCAATGCGCCTTTTGTGCATGGCCACGTTCACGCGAGATTTACTATCGAACAATGTCGTCCCATGCACTCGAACGCTGCCTTCATCCGGTCGGATAAGCCCTGCAATCATGTTAATCACCGATGTTTTGCCTGCCCCTGAGTCTCCAAAAATTGCAGTTATCCCAGGCGCACTGATAGAAAACGCGGCCCGTATGCCAACAGAGCCGAGCTGTTTCTTGACCGATATCTCAATCATGCGTGCCCCTCTATGCGCCGTTTTTGTCTGAGGGAGAGGAACTCCGCCAATACCAAAGCAAGGATCGATATGAGGAGCGAGATCACTGCCAGCCGCATTGCCGAAGCCTCTCCTCCAGGTACCTGAAGGAGAGTATAGAGTGCCAGAGGCAGTGTTCGTGTCGCACCAGGAATATTTGAAGCAAAGGTGATGGTTGCGCCGAACTCCCCTAAGCTCCGTGCAAAGCCAAGCACAACGCCCGCAATAACTCCTGGAATACTGAGAGGCAGGGTTATGGTGAAGAACACTCGTAGCGGGTGGGCGCCCAAGGTTGCAGCCGCGGCCTCAAGGCGCCGATCAACCGCCTCTATCGACAGCCTAATTGCCCGAACCATAAGCGGGAACGCCATGACCGCACTGGCCAATGCCGCTCCTTGCCACGTGAAGACCAAGGTGACGTTGAACACCTCGGCCAGCCATGAGCCAATGATCCCGTTTCGCCCAAAGAGCACCAGTAGGAGATACCCAACCACAACCGGCGGCGTAACCAAGGGCAGATGAAGCAGGCCGTCAACGAGCATCTTGCCGGGAAAGGAATACCTTGCCAGAACAAAGCCGCAGAGAATACCGAACGGTAGTCCTGCCGCTACAGCCCAGAAACTGACTCGGATGCTCAGCAGCAAGGCCTCAAGCTCAACTGGGCTCAATAAAGAGTTGAGATTAATCATTGCACCCCGAAACCGTAGCGTTCAAAGACCTGTCGCGCTTCAGCTGTTTGCAAGAATGCAAGGAAGGCCCGTACGGACTCTGAATCGTGCTCGCCAATAATTGCTGCCGGGTAGACAATAGCGTCATGCGAGCTCGGCGGGAAGGTCGCCACAACCCGCACCTGGGGTTCAATGGCGGCATCAGTTGCGAACACAATACCAAGTGGCGCCTCAGCGCGGGCAACAAGAAGTACTGCGGCCCGCACATTCTCTGCACGTGCGGTCTGCGCTTGTACATCGTCCCATACTCCGAAGTGTTCCAAAGCCTGCCGCGCATAGTTGCCGCCAGGAACATGCGCAGGATCCCCCATAGATAACCGGCCATCGTTCAACCACCGGGCAAGCGGCATGCCGTGCCGTAGGTCCAAGCTGCGCCGGTCTTGAACCGGTGCAATCAAAACCAAGGAGTTGGAGAGCAGATCCTGCCGAGTTCCCTCGGCTACGAGACCTTGCTGCTCAAGATGATCCATCCAGTCTGGATTTGCGCTTAAATACAGTCCGGCTGGCGCACCACTCTCAATCTGGCGCGCCAGCGCTCCGGAAGATGCGTAGGAGGCCCGGATTGGCTCACCGCCTTGTTGTCGATACAACTCAAGGACCTCATCCACGGCGCTGGTGGTAGATAATGCCGCAAAGATCGTTGTCTGAGCGTGTGCCTGCGTTCCCACCACCACGAACACGGCGGCGAATATATAAAAGCTGCGCTTCATTGGTAGACTCCTTCTGAGAAAGAAAGCGTTTTCAAAAGACTTCATTATGTGGTAAAGCGCTCATCGGCCCGGTGCTCCCGAGCACGCTCGGAATTGCCCTCGAACCACCCAAAGCGGTCGGCATCGCATGCATCAAACTCCGCCACGTAGGGTTTAATGTCGAGTACCGGCGTACCATCAAGCACGTCGACATCCTCAAGCTCAAGCTTGCAGCCATTGATACCAATTACCCGTAACACTGATAGACCTATAGGATTCGGCCGTGCCGGAGAACGGGTTGCAAAAATCCCGTGCGGAATGACATCCAGGAAAGGGGTAGTGAGAAGCTTGTAGCCACCGATCTCGTGCAGGTGGTACAACACAAAGACATGGGAGAAGCCGTCAAGGTCTTTGAGACCGTCTTGGTACTCGGCAATTAGTTCTACATGCCCCCGGACCCCGCGGGCTCCGGCCGGTTGTATAGGCATTCCTACGGGCGACGAAAACGGGGTGCGGAAGTACCCAATAGGGCGAAAGCAAATATCTTTGTGCTCCTGCATTGCGGCGAGCTCCTTACGGTCTTGCAGCGGCATGATTCAGTCTCCTATGCTATAATCAGCACATGGACGGTTGCTGCGTGGTGCATGGCACGAATGGGGTAGACCATAGTGCGTGGTCTATGATAATGACTACAGGGGTATGATAATGTCAACCACCGAAGAGCCCACACTGCGCAATTACGTGCGTCGTTTCCGTGACGATCGCGGGTGGTCGCAGCAAGAACTCGCAGACCGCACCGGTCTCTCGCGCACCGGAATCGGCGCTATTGAGTCCGGGCGGCTTGTCCCATCTACCTCGGCAGCTCTGGCCCTTGCCGCTGCCTTCGGGTGCAAGGTAGAGGATGTGTTCGTTCTGGAGGCAGACGTGGACTCATCACGGTGGGCATGGCCGCCTGCCACGGTGCCTTCACGATTCTGGACGGCTCAAGGTTTGTCCGGAAAACTGCTGTATCCGGTAGAGCCTAACCCTCTGGGCTTGGTTGCCCATGACGGTATCTTTCAAGAAGACAGACTCGAGCTTCATACCGAGCAAGATCCGCGCTCAACGATCGTGGTAGCCAGCTGTGATCCGGCAGTCGGGCTGCTTGCAGATGAGTATCAGCGCCAAACCGGATATCGCATGCTGTGCCTTGGCAGATCAAGTCGTGAGGCCCTTGATCTCCTGCGGGACGATGTTGTCCATGCCGCCGGTATTCACGTAGCCGACCACACTCCCCTTGACGACAATGCTCATTATGGACAGCACGCGTTGAACCGGCCCTTCTATCTGCTGCATGTTGCAGAGTGGTTGGAAGGTTTGAGCTCTTCGGAGACTGTTACCGCCGGCGCTATGAGTCCTGCGCAACTCAAGCGAAAACGCTGGGTAGCCCGAGAAGAAGGCGCTGCCGCGCGGAAACTTTTTGATGAGTACACCGACAGCAAGGTTCGTCCCGTCTTTACTGCATACGATCATCGGGGTGTTGCAGCGGCTATCAAGCGAGGAATTGCCGACATCGGAGTGTCGCTCAAACTTGTGTCGGACGAGTCCGGACTTGGTTTCTATACTTTACGAGAGGCGATGTATGACCTCTGCATCGACGCACGGCTCGTGGAAGACCCACGGATGCAGGCACTCATCAAGGTAGTCCAGAGTACCCAATATTCGCGCGCGCTCAGAGAACTTCCGGGTTATAACACCCAGAATACCGGTCTGCTGCGGAGTTTGCCCTAAATTCCACACGCGCTTTGTCTCCAAGTTCGCTACCACCCGATTACCACGCTTGAATGAAAACCCATAAAATGGACCGGAAGTTAACAAGTTACTGGGCAGGGAAAACAAGGGGTTAAGCATGCGCGCACATTATCTGCAACACGTTTCGTTTGAAGGCCTGGGAAGTATTGCCCCGTGGCTTGCGGCTGCGGGCTACGAGGTGACGCATACGGCGTTCTTTGACTCCCCGGTGCTTCCGAGTCCGGCCGAGATCGACCTGCTCATAGTCTTAGGTGGGCCGATGAGCGCGAACGACGAGCAGCTCTTTCCCTGGCTCGCCGCCGAGAAGCAGTTCATTGGGGAGTCCATTCGGCTTGGGAAGTCGGTCCTGGGAATTTGTCTGGGCGCCCAGCTCATTGCCGCCGCACTTGGGGCGCGTGTGTACCCGAATGCTGAGAAGGAGATTGGTTGGTTTCCAGTTCAGTTTTTGGATTCCGAGGCGATGTCCCCACTTGGGCTACCGGCAGCGGAGCTTGTGTTTCACTGGCACGGTGAGACCTTTGACCTGCCTCCAGGAGCCCGCCTGCTTGCTCAGAGCGAGGTATGTGAGAACCAAGCCTTCTGGCTTGCGCGCTCCGTCATTGGTTTGCAGTTCCATTTAGAAACTACACCGCAAGCCGCCGAGAACATTGTGGTGAACTCCCGCCATGAACTCGTGCCTGCACGCTTCGTGCAGTCCGAGAAGGAGATCCTCTCGGCGGCCCCGGAGCGCTACGCCGCGGTGAACCGCCTCATGGGGAATATCCTTGGCTACCTACACCGCCCTTGAGTAAGTCTATAGAGGCGTGAGCGTACCTCGGCTCATTCGTTAACCTGATTCGCTAAACTCAAGGCAGAGAGGCAGGTGATCCGAGGCGCGGCGGGCGAGCGGACTTCGATGTGCCCAGGTGTGAATGCCGCTCAGGTGTGCAGTCATCCAGATGCGATCCAGTGGCAACAGCGGAGCATAGGAAGGGAAGGTGCGACGGGCAACGTGTTTTGAGAAGGTACGGTCGATGCTGCGCACAAAAGCATTGGGCGGAATCCACTCGTTGAAGTCGCCCATGAAGACCGTTGCCTCGGTTTCAAGATCAATGCGCCGGTTAATGGCACCAAGCAGGGTCCGGGCCTGCTGCTTACGTACACCCCATTCTACTCCCAGGTGTGTGACAATAACCCACAGCGGACGCCCGGCTATATCCAGTTTAGCAAACACTGCGCGGCGGGCTTCGGCACTGCGAGCACTCCAAGCGGCTGCATTCTCCGGCCTAAGGTCTACGTTCAGGTGTTCGGTAATAGGATAAGGCGTAACGAGCGCATTACCAAAGGCGCCCTTGTCGTCGGCAAAAGTCTGCGCAAAGAGCGAATGGTAGTCAGGGTACTCCAGCTGAATGAGTTCTAAAATCTCTGTGGTGTGTGGCGTGTTGGCCCGGACTTCCTGGAGTCCAAGAATTGTCGGGTTCACCTCATCTATGACCCGCAGTACCCGCTCCGGATCGTAGCGCCGGTCGGTGCCTACGCAGCTGTGCAGGTTGTAGCTCATGACTCTCTGCACATGATCGCGGGGGCGGTTCCCGTTATCACTCGTGTTTCGGTTGGGGGTTTTGTTCTGTTGTTCGATCATTCGTGAGTCAACCTTCGTCGTCGGCCTCGGCCCAGCCTGCAATTTTTTTGATAGCCGCCAAGGCGCCGTTTACAATGAGAAAGTAGGCGACAACAATGAGAATAAACACACCAACACTTACCAGGTCGGGGTTCGTAAACACATTTCGAATAGCCTCACCAAAGAGAGATAACGCGAATATACCCGGGAGCAATCCAATGAGCGAGCCCGCTACAAACTGACGTGGAGTGAATCCCACAGCCCCGGTGACGAAGTTGACGACCAAGAAGGGGCCGGTCGGAACCATTCGCGAAATAGCAACCGCCCAGGTGCCGTAGGGTTTGATTTTCTCCAACTGCTCCTTTGCCCGGCGGACAGCCCGCACTTTGCCAAGCCGTTTGCTGTCATGCAGCACTAAACCAAGCGTGTAGTAGATTGCAGCCCCACTGAGGATGCCAATCGTTGAGTAGAGTATGCCCAACCACGGCCCGTGCACCGCAGAGAAAAACACAATAGGTACCGCAATTGTGACGAACATTGAGATTGCCAACCAGAAAATACCGACAGTCAAGAGTCCTGCCGTCACGGGCCTGTTGTCGTTAATGCTATCGATCCCACGCATCACTTCATCAAAATTGATATTGATGTCCAGAGCGGCGCGAATATCCGTGCGTGACAGCAAAAAAACAGCTCCGATAAGACCCACCACTACCGCTACGGATAGAATGACCTTTTTTGCGCGTGAGCTCAACTCGAGTGCGCTTGATCGTGCCAGTTGGTGGAGCACGGATTCCGGCTGGGGCGCATGAGCCATATCAAAGTAGTCCATGACCTCATGCGGAACCGTACCGGGTGCCAGAAAGTTCCGGCCTTGCTGCAAACCGTCCCAGTTGTGCACGCGTTCATGCATAGCTCTGCACTTGGAACCGGCGTTCTGTCTTACTTCGTTCAGCCACTCTCCAACGTTGAGACCGGCTCGTTGAGCCAGAACTCTGTCCTCAAGCTCCTGAACAAAGCCGGGTGTGTCTGAACCTTGCGAGTCTAGAATAATGTTGGCTTCAAGGTCAAAATTAAAAGAGCGCTGGTTAATATTGGCGGAACCAATTGTGAGGTAGCGGCCGTCGACGATCATGAGTTTTGAGTGCACCTTGACGTCTACGTTTGGATCGTCCGGCGAGACCATATTGAAAACACCCAAGCGCCCGTAAAGATCGCTTTCCATTAACCGCGCCAAGTGCATGGAGGCGTTGACACCCATAGTGAGTCGTCCAAGTGCGTCCGGCAGCTCGCGAGCCATGATGACAATGACCTCAGGCCCATCTTCCCGCTGAAGCTGCTGTGACAGGGCCTGGGTAACACTGTCGCTGCTAAAGTATTGGTCTTCTATGTAGATGAACTTTGAGGCGTTGTTGATCATGACATGGTAGGC
>JAIVHN010000166.1 GCA_020201015.1 Spirochaeta sp.
TCTCACCTGCAAGCCATGCACCAAGGTCGGTTGTGAAGCTTGCTACGCCAACTGATACCGGAGTCTCTTCGTCTTCAGCAAAAACCGACAGTACATCTGCGGCCATCTCAATGGTAATTGAGGTGTATGCATCAGGTGCTGCCGAAACGTTAAACTCAATGCTGCCCGCATCCATGATTGCATCGGTTGCACGATCGTCGTCAACGCTCATACCGCTCTCAAAATGGACCTCACCACTGAAACTTACATCGGCCATAAGGCCTACTGCGGCGAACAGCATCATCACTGTCGCCAGTAGAAGAATCTTCTTCATAAACTATTTTCCTCCATCTTCATTTTACGAGAGCCAACGGCTCTCTTTTTCCACTGTAGTTGGTCGCAGTATAGCAATACCTAAATTCGCTGTCAAGTCGATATTTTTTCTTTGGTAATTCTGTACCGAATGCCGGTACCAGACTTGACGCGTGGTCGACTGTGTCGACCAAGCGGAACGGAGGCGAATTGCACTGCGGTTGATGCCGAAACACTTTTCTGATCATCTATGCCCTTGAGTGTATGCGTGATAGTCTCATATGTAAAGAGCGGACACGTCGAAAGTTTCTACCCACCTATGTGTGGTTTCGGTGCAGTAGCGCGCTTTTATGACAAGAACATGTCGCACTAGCGGTATTTTCATAATAGAAGGGCTGCCGGATGATACTGCCCGCTCTTGGGGTAGTTCCGTCATAGAGGTAGGTCCGTGACGGTTTCTGCCTTTTTTCAGTGTTCCCCTTCCGGTTTAGTGCCGCGGCGGTGTATCATTAACTGCGTAAGGAGGCGGCATGAGTGAGCTCACGCGGGCTGTGGCCGGTGACTGGTTTGATATTCGGGAGGCGGCGCGGAGCCTGCACGCCCTGACCGAGGAGCTGAACCCCGACCACGTTATTATGGCCGAGCATGCGGGTATCCTCCACTTGGCAATGGAGCAGGGGGTAGTGGAGTACAAACGCACCGTACTGCGCCGTTTCTTTAACTGTCTCTCGGATCTGCGCTATAAGGCTATTGAGACAGATATTTTGCTTGAGCAGGAGCGCCGCTTAGCGGTCCTGATCTGGGTAACGCTGGTGCAGAAGCTCATGTGTGACGGCAACCTGCCCTTTGGCGTTGCCGAAGCACCTGCTGAGGCCGGTGAACCCAGCCTTGAGGTGCGCGAGATCATTAGCGAGATCTTAGACGCAGTGGCAATTGACCCGGCCACCAAGAGCCACCCGGCGGTGAAGAATATCATGCTGCAGGTAGGCAAATACCGCCGTGAGACTGAGAACCTTAAGAAACTGCTCGGGAGCGCACCGGAAGACAAACGGGCCGCCATTGTGAAAAACTCCAAGGCCATCTTTGCCGAGATCTTTGCCAGCATTAAAAAAAACTATGGTGAGTTTGCATCTGAGCAGGCCCGGAAAAAGCGGCCCAAGGTTGTTAACCCGCTCTCGCCTGCAGACCTTAAACCCTTAAGCAAAATGTTCCTGAGTCAGGGCGAGGAGTTTTCACGCCTGCGCTCAACGGTAGCCTTTGCCCGCCGCGAGCAGACCGGCATTCGGGAGATGCTTGGGAGCCTTGAGGGCCAGCGTGACAAGACTATTGGGATAGTGGAGCGTGAGGCCGAAGCCTACAAGGTCCGTGCCGGAAGCGAAAATGCCGCGCTGCGCATTACCCGCGCATTTGCGGTAGATATCTGCACGCTCATTGAGCGCGAGGGCAAGGAGTAAGGCGCAGCACGAGCCCTTACAGCAGGTCTTCGCGCCCGTCTATCTCTATTTTACCGACAATATCGCGCACCAGTTGTGACTCGCCCTTGCGGCAGATCATGACCGTGCCGTTTTTCACTACCAC
>JAIVHN010000213.1 GCA_020201015.1 Spirochaeta sp.
GTCACGATCATTGACGACAATCCGGATACCTACTTAGTCCAACTTGAAATGGTCGACGGACGTTGGCACGGCACACAACGAATCGATGTATTTCGTGTGTATGTGCTGGCCGAAGGACCTGAGTACCAGGCTCATTTCCCGGCACGGCCCTCACCAGATGCAGGAGACACGGTGATCCAACGCAATGAGCGTGTGCTTATTGCGGCCCGAGTAGCCGACATCTTTGAAGATGAGCTAGGTGGACGCTACGCAGTACTGTCCGCGCAGCAGCTTCGAGTTGTGCGTTGACGCCAAGCAGCAGTGTCAAGCAACAGTGACGGCTGAACTAGAGCAGTAGCGCTCAACTTGTTGTTTTAGGGCAAAAGCCGAATGTCCGAGGCCTGAAGTTTCACGTTATCACTATGTTGAATTGACCTTTCAAGAACGTTCATGATCTCGCGAACGTTGCCAGGCCAGCTTTGCTTCATAAGAAAGCGTAGTGCTTCCTCGCTTAGGTACCGTCTTCGTGCTGCATGTCTGTCTCGTGTCCGGGTCACGGCTGTGTCGTACAAGGTCTGAAGCAGATGCTCCGCTATGAGAGGGATATCCTCAACTCGTTCTCGCAATGGTTTAATGCGATGCACAAACACCGTCAGCCGATGATACAGATCGTTACGAAACCTTCCGGCCTGTACTTCTGCTGCCAAGTCTCGATTCGTTGCGGCAATAATGCGCACATCCACCGCTCGGCTTCGGGTAGCACCAACCCTGCGTACCGCACTTTCCTCGAGGACTCGCAGCAGCTTCGCCTGAGCAAAGAGGCTCATTTCACCAATCTCATCTAAAAAAAGCGTTCCGTGGTCGGCCGTTTCAAAGAGGCCGGGACGGCTAACTGCGTCGGTGTATGCACCTCGTTCCGATCCAAATAGCTCACTCTCCGCGAGCGAGTCAGGAATAGCACCGCAGTTTTGCGCACGAAACGGGCCGGCACTCCGATAGGAAAGTTCATGAACTACCCGTGCCGAGAGATCCTTGCCGGTGCCGCTCTCACCCAGAAAAAGCACCGGAGAGTCCGACACCGCGTAGCGCTGGAGGACACGCCTGAGTTCAACCGAGGCCTCGCTGAGTCCTACAATGGTTCCAAGTGGTCCGGCTTCAGACCGACTTGGAGTGCTGCGGGTCGGCAGCACGGCTGGCAAGGCGGCCTGAACACGCTTGACGACCTGTTCCGGCGTGACAGGAAGGAACACACAGTCATGCACCCCCATTCGCATAAGTTTAACAACGAGATCGGGTACTAGAGCCGGACTCATAGCGATGACCCGTGGGCTGCCGGAATGCGTACCACACTCGGACAACACAGCGGAGGTCACCGCTATTGCCAGAGCATCTCCTGGAACCCCGATGAGGATAATGTCCGGCGAGCTCTTTTGCAGGACTGCAGGTAGGCTGGGCGGTTCGGCAAAGGGAATTACTGAGAAGTACTCTTCAAGGAGGTAGGGTAGTTTGGTTCCAATCACATCGCCAGTATCGCAGATTGCAACCTTAGGAAGGTATCGCATCACAGGCCTCACATGTATACATGTAGTGTGCGACAGGTAAGTGGGAGTAAGATTCAAATGCCGACCAAATTAAAACCGAACGGCCGAGGAGCACCTTAACCACCGCAGGTGAGATTATATAGAGCGGCATGAGCGGGCGTAAGGGCGAAAACAGCTATTTCAATGAAAATTATTAAATATTTCACCTTGGATGGTAGAGTACCTGAGATGCTAGGAAACCGGCGTCTTACATCGCACGGAAAGATCAGTTGGCATTTGTAGCTGTCTCGGCATAGAGTGTAAGACATCATGCGCAACGAAAACCTTCGGGCTTACTTTGACGAAGCTCGTATCCTGCGGCTTTATTTTCTCGAGTTACTCATTGCGCTCCTCATCATTGCCGATGCCTTTGTTTTTATTATGCTGTCGGAGTACATGGGTGTGTTTCTCTTACTGGCCGCCGCCGGTGTAACCGCGCTCCCCGGCATCTACATTGTATATAACTCAATTCGGAATACTCTGGGGGCAGTGCGGGCCCGAGTGCGCGTAGGTCGATATCCCCGCCTTGAGTACGCAGGCCTTGCTGGCTTGCTCTTGTCCGGAATACTGCTCGTTCTTCCAGGTTTCGCATCAGACGCAATCGGCATACTGCTCTACATTCTTCCAATTCGACTTGCTGTTGGTCTCCTGATCTGTTCGCGCCTTGAGACCCCGCTGAACGAGACATACGAGCATCTAAAACTTGAGGAGTACGCGGAGCTATCGACTGAAGCGGGCTCGCCTACGTCTGAGTTGCAGAACAACGACGAAACGCTCACCCAAGAACGGTCCTAAGTGCCTGTTCCGGCAGCTTCGGTTCCGAAATCACAAAATGTTCACGTCCGGTTCGGAGATAAAAGAGAAATACATCCGGCGCCTCGCCGAAGATCTCCTGCGCTGCTCGCCGGTACAACTCCAACTGAACCAAGTAGTGTTCCGGATTCTCTTCAGTATCGCTCTTGTAGTCTATAACCACCCGTTTCCCGGCGTGTCGAAAAGTCAGGTCGATACTTCCGCTTAGCATAATGTGCTCATAAGGGCACTCGGCTCGATATACGAACGCTAACTCGGTCTCACGTTCATTATCCCCCATTGCCTGCACCCCCAAAAACGAGCCAAGGAACGTTTCAACCGCAGTTGCCGCCTCAGCGTGCACCAAGCTACGCTCAGACTCGGCCAGACCGGAAAACAACTGGTTGCTCACGAGCTCATCTTGCTCTACCGCTGTACCAGAGGGTGCCGGTCCACCCGCTGTAGCGGGCGAATCCAGAGCCAGTTCAAGCAAGGCGTGTACATAGGTACCGAAGGCCGCTTCGAGGCCGTGCCGATGCAGCAGAGTGTCAAGCGCGGGATGAAGCTCACGCACACTACGATCCTCATCCGCACGCGGCCCACTCACTGCTTCACGATACATCGCATTGAGCTCACTTACCGCAAAGGCATAACGCTCCGCAGGGCGGCGTACGACTGCCTCAGGCTCTGGTAGGTCCTCTACCGCGCGTGAGAATCCGTGCGAGCCGCCGTAGCGTGCCGCAGCGCTGAGCAGGTGTTTCCGTGTGACAGGAGCAATCTGCTTGAGCGGAACCTGCGCATGTTGGAGCATGAGCAGATGGCAGTTGCCGGTATTGGCGCCGCGCTTATTCATAACCCCGGTTACGATGAGGTGATATTGAGCCCGCGTCAGCGCAACATACAAAAGCCTTTTAAGCTCGGCCGTATCTTTAGCGTCTTCTTCGTCTTTTGCGCGGCGATAGAAATAGTTCGCTGCACCCTCATCGTGGAGTCGTACGCCGGACCTGAGACGCAAGCACGGCCCAAAGCGCTCGGAGATGTAGCATGGGGCACCGCCGTCGGAGTTTCTGCCTTTGTTTCCGGTGTTTGCAAGAAAGACAATAGGGAACTGGAGCCCTTTGGATCGATGTATAGTCAGCAGCTGCACTCCCGACTCTTCCTCTCGCAGAATCGAGGCATCCTCAAACTTCTTATAGTCGCCTAAGTTCTCACGCACCACCGCAAGGAACTCCCACAATGTCTGGGTCGGATCAGCCGCCGCTAAGGCAAAGAGGTAGTCGTAGTACTCCAAATAGGGATGATAGTCGGAATCGGCAATTAGATAGTAGCGATACCCGTAAGCATACCATATATCCTCCAGCAACTCGCTCACCGGAGCTCTGCCTGCTTTCTCCCGCAATGCAGAGTACATCTCGGCTCCTGAAGCAAAACGCCTGCCATCCTCGCCATTATGCCGGTTCACGCCAAAAGGCGTACCACTGAACTCTAGCAACTCACGCACCATTGCCTCGTCCGAAAGTGCGACTAAGGGCCCGCGCAGGACCGCCGCGTATGACAGAGATTCCTCAGGGTAGAGAACCAGTTGCAGAAGATGGTAGATGTCGTAACTTGGTGCTTCAAGGAATAGGCTCCGTACATCGCCTGAGTTATACGGTACCCCAAAGCGGCGTAAGAGACGCTCATACCGAATCTGATTCGAACCCGACCGCATGAGTATTGCAATATCCTGGTACTCGGCCGGACGGATGGTGCCGTCCTCCGCCACGACACTCCAGCGACCGGAACAAATACCCTCGCTAATAGAAGAAGCTACAAAGTAGGCCTCGGCATCGTCCGCTGCGGCCGGTTGATCGTCGTCGCCAGCAACATCCGATTCTCCGCTACCCTCGTCATCGGATGTGTCGTGCGACGCGTCATATGCGTACACGGAGATCTCCGGTTTAATGCCGGGGGTGGCGGCACGCGACGCAAGCGGCCGGAACTCCGCCTCCCACGGTTCACGGCGAGAACCGGCCGCTTCCATAACCGCCGGAAACACCTGATTGCAAAACTCAACCAGATCCGGCTCGCTGCGATAGTTGGCGGCCAGTTCAAGAATTACGCCCCCTGCGGCCTGAAGTTCCTCGGCAAGGGTGCGAAAAACTGCAACATCCGCCCCCCGAAACCGGTAGATTGACTGTTTATCGTCACCTACAAAAAACAACTTACTGGTCTCAAGTTCATCTGCGCGCGGTATTCTATCCACGGTGAGATCATCACGTTCGGACAGAAGGTACAATAGTTCCTTTTGCAAGGGGTCATTGTCCTGAAACTCATCTATCAACAGTGCGCGAAATTTCTTCTTATAATGGCTGCGCAACTCGGGCGACCGCCTGAGCGCCTCAACCGCAAGCAGGACCACGTCGTGATACGACAGCACCGCCCGGGACCGTTTGCGCTCAAGGACGCGCGTCTGTAACTCACTAAAAAGCCCAAACAGCTCAGAAAGGCGGGGCTGTAACTCCAAAGTTGCCAGCGCCTCGGCAAGGCTTTCACGTTCCTGCTTCAAGACGGGTTGTAACTCCTTATACGAATCCGCCGCTACGCCCTTCTGGCGCCCCCGTAAGCCGCTGAACGCCTCAAGCTCGGATGTGGCCCGTGCAAGTGCCGCAACACTACATGCACTTGTCCCCCAAACCGGATCACTCCGCAGCCTGTCGGCGGTTTCAATCAAGCGACTCAGGCTGGGCGAGGCCGGTCCATCAATGCAGGAAACCGCGTATAACAGCTCAGCAACGACAGCGCGTGCGCGGGAAATGTCCTCGTCGAGGGTCGACATCTGTAGCGAGTGAATTTCGTTGAAGTCGCTGGGACGAGCGGGAGACATCAACTGCGTCGCAAGTGGCACAAAACACCCGTGAAGTGCGCCGTCGACTCCTTGTTCGGCTATTAGCCGTTTTAGTGCAGGGTGGCTGGCCTTCTCCCTAAGAAACTCAAGGCTACCTTCTTCGGCAAGGCGAGAAACTGCCGCCGGGTCAACCGTGAATGACGGGGGAAGTCCAAACTCGGGGGCCGCACTTGCTGCTATCTCGGAACAAAAACTGTCGAGGGTCGCAATAGTTGCTTCGTCAAATCGCTCAAGCTCACGTCGCACAAACTCATCCTCGGAGTGGGCCGCCAGCCCGGCGTAGATTCGTTCATACATCTCCATTGCCGCTTTGCGGGTAAAGGTGAGAGTCAGAATGCTTCGTACGGGAATCTGGTCCTGCACCACAAGTCGGAGGTATCTCTCGGCCAGAACACGCGTTTTGCCTGAGCCTGCTCCAGCAAGGACTACGGTGTTGCGTTTTTCATCGACAGCGGATTGTTGTGCCGGACTCATCTGCATTGCATGTTCTCCTTGCTTCGGGTAAATTCTTTAGGTAAATCGAAGATGAAACTTAGCCCGACAGATCCCGGGGAAAGCGCAGTTCTCACAACCGGTGTTGTGAGGCATTTGATACTTACCCGCCTGAATTCCGGTCACACATGTATGAATTAACTCGCGCACCAAGTGCACAGCCGCCTCTCGATGCTCCGCGTCAAGATACGGCTTATGTTCAACCGGTCCAAAGACGGCTTGGTACTTGGTAGACTCAAGCCCAACATAATAGGCAGCCTCGGCCGGACGTCCGTACTCCTCGCGCAACATAAGGTCATAGAGCGGCAGTTGCAGTTTCTCTGGCCCGTCGGCTCCTGGGATTAGCTCCTTGGCCTTGGCCAGATTCTTGCGCTTGTAGTCAAGAAAGAAATACTCACCGTTGGGTAGCGCCCCTACGCGATCAACCCTTCCGCTCAGAACAACCGGGGAGTCGGCCTGCACTATGTGCAGGCTTTTCTCGAGCTCGATAACAGACGCCCCCTCAAGCAGCACAACCTCGCGCTCAAGCAGTGCCCCAAGATAGTCGCTGGCTCGGAGCTCGGCCGCCGGGTAGGCGGCGGCATCTAACTGTAGCTGAGCGGGCGCCCACGACTCTAAGGTCTCTCGAATTGCATGCTCAAGGTACGTTTTATACAGAGGAAGCCGGGAGCTATGGAAAGACCCATCGGTCGGGGCGTTATCGGCAATGCGGCGAAAAAGTACTTCAAGTATGTGATGATACAGGTTGCCTGTATCCAGTGCAGACTCGTACTCTCGCACAGCGCTCACTTCACGCAGCCGTAAGCCATACTGCAAGAGATATCCAAATGGACAGTTGCGATAGGCCTCTATAGGCCCAGAGGACAAGGCGATCCGGGCCGCTTCAGCGTCGGGGCCGGTACCGTTCGCGGCGTCGGGGCCGGTACCGTTCGCGGCGTCGGGGCCGGTACCGCTCGCGGCGTCCATACCGGTCGTGGCTACCGTGGCGGAGGAGCCAGACTGTAAGCGCGGTCGGGGCGTCACGGCCGACCGCAATGCCTCGCCAAGTGGTGCACGGTTAAGCCCGGGCGGTCGTCCTTTGGGCCGCAGCGCCCGCAACCTGAGCCGGGACAACTGCTGCACCGGATAGCGAGCCTTTTTTGAAAACGGATCGAGCAACTCGTCAAGATATCGATCCAAACTCCGGTCCCGGTGAGAGACTTTAGCAACGCCTGCAAGCGAGAACATAGGTTCAGGCAACTCCGCTCCACGGTAGCCCTCCCGTGAGGCGCTAAAGATGACCCGCTCACCGGATGAGGCGTAGAGCCGAAGCACCGCCTCACTTTGATCCGTGGTGGACAAACCTAAAGCAGCTTTATGGTCCTCACGCACGAAAGAAAAGGGGTCGCTCCTAAGACGGCAGTTGCGCTGTGTTGTTCCGGTAATAAAATGCAGTCGTGGCGCCGCGCCAGCAGTAACTCTGTAAGAATATACCGGGACCCCGGCCGCAGGGCTACGCGGCACATAGGACTCCTTGCGCAACAAGGCAACCCAAATCCGGGCGGCGCTGAGCTTGAGCTCTCCCGTATACTCGGCTCCATGCTCCACCATTCGGTTCAGCATGGTGTGCATTTCTTGCGGGTTGCGCCAAGGCACCGCCGGATTGCGAATAACTGCCGCAAGTGCGGCAACGGTGTATCCCCCTTCTACGGCCTCAAGCAGACGTGGAAAAATGCTGGCTCCTATGGAGTCGGTAAGTGGAGCTCCACCCCGGAACTGCAGAGGAATCTCGCGTAAGCGGGCCTCAGACTCCAGAAATGGACGAACCGAGGCGGGACTGCCAAGCGTTACCATTATCTCGTGTTGGGAAATACCGGAGTCGAGTGCCCGTTCGATCTCGTCAAGAACCGCTCGTATCTCTTCAATAGCTGTTTGATAGACTCGTAGTTCAGGCAGGTGAATATCAGCCTTTGGCACCACGGTGATATCGTTGCAGTCGGCAATAATCGAGCTGAACGCACTAAAGTCGTCTACTGTGTCGGGAAAGAATACATAGGTATGCCGAGCTGGCGAAAGTCGCTCTGGCCGCAGAGATCCGGGCTCAAAGAGTCCATGCTGATCTAAAAACGTTTGGTACTCGGCGGAAAGCCGTTGATAGTCGCTGAATAGTGCTGTCCTAAGAACTCTTGTGTCGGCATCTTTTGTCTCGTCTAACAAGGCGACAAGCGACGGAAGGATTGCGGATATGTACTCCGCAAAGGCCCCTGAGTTTGCCGAGAAACTACGCGGAACCAGCGCCTCAAGAAAGGGCTCGTTAAGATTCCGTAGGGCAAGCGACTCGGCAAAAAGACGGCGAATAAGTGCGTTCACGGGGCGAAGTTCAGACCTCAAAAAAAACGCGGACTCTTTAAAACTGTCCCAGGAAAGGAAGCGGTCTGCTCGCACGGCTCGCGTACCGGAGGCGGACGCTGCGGCATTGCGCCGGTCACGCGCAACAGTCTCGGAAGGAAACACAAAGTCGCAGTCTTGCCCTGCCTCGGCAATGAGTCTTGCCACTGCGTCGCGATACTCGCCCATATCTCCTCCTATCAATCCTTACGTAAACGATCGTAGCAACTGCGCCGACAATAAAAAAGGGAGGAACACCAAGGATGACAAATTCAACGCACGGAGCCCGGTACAAAGTGAAGGGGATCGACGGAGTAGAGACATATATTCGTGTATTAGCCGACCATGGTGATGGATACGATATCCTCATCACGAGTATCACCGACGGCCGGGTCAAGGAATCAAGCGAGTTCATTGGACGCGAACTCCTCGAGGCCTGCATGCGCACAGGATATATCTGCACCGCCCCAGCAGAGACAGTAGCCATAGCGTAACGCCAATTACAGTCCCGAAATTACCTGGGCTTATACCCTTGTCTTAACGAAAAAGCACAGTTATCATGGGCCGGTATGATTCAACTACGATCCACTGCCGCACTGCTTGCAGTGACAGCACTTTTTTTTGCCTGCCGAACCCCTCAAGAGCCAATTCCGGAACCATCCCCGGAAACACCGCAGGACGAAGTCGAGCTTGACGCTTACCAGAGTATCAGTCTTTTTGTTGCAGCTGAGGACCCTGAGGAAGCAATCCGAGCTTACCAAGAGGCTCGCCTCGACGACCCCGATCAACCCGATACTATTGTACTTCTGGCAGGTCTTTACCTCTCTGCTGGCGAGTTGGATGAAGCTGGCCGTAATCTAGAGCTGGTCCTGAGCCAGGAACCAGATCACGTGGATGCACTCTATCTGAGCGCACTTGTGGAGGGACACCGTGGGGACAAAACAGAACAAGAAGAGCGCCTGCGGCGAGTACTGGAGCTGGTACCCGGTGACGCACGAGCCCACTCGGCTCTTGGAGAACTACTGCTCGAGCAAGGCCGTTACCGTGAGGCACAAACGGAGTTCGAAGCAGGTCTTGAGAGCGCCCCGGATGACTTTGTATCCCTGCTAGGCCTTGGAAACGTACATATGCGGCGTTCGCGTCACGAAGATGCAGAGAATTCACTTACCCGCGCCATTGAGGTCGAGCCAGATTTTTCCTTTGCCTACCTGGACCGCAGCCGCACTCGGGTGTTACAGCAAAACCTTCCCGGAGCCGAGGCGGATCTCGACACCGCTATAAAGCTTGAACCCAACTTCGTCTGGAACTATCTTGACCGAGGCCGCGTTCGCCTGCAGCGAAACAACCTTGAAGGGGCCCGAGCGGACTTTACGCATGTTATTGAGCAGGACCCCAAAATATTCCTAGCCTATGCCTACCGGGCGCGTGCGGCCGACGGCTTGCGACTCCGAGACGAAGCTATTGCAGATTACGAGAAGGTTCTTGAAATTCGACCCGACTACCACGATGCTTATACGCCGCTCGGCACGCTGTACTACGAAACCGAGCAGTGGATCAACGCATTTGAGATGTATAGGAAAGCAGCAGAACGGGATGAAACCAATGAGAGCCTCCCGTTGCTTGCTGCCTTGTCACTCAAGCGCGCCGGTGAACAGCGGCGCGCTTCAGACTACCTTGTACGCGACGCACAGCACATACGCCGTGACGGAGCCATGTACCAGATGGTCAGATACTATATGAACCCCGCCTCGGATATATCGATATTTCGCACTGTAGACCAAGAACAAGAACGTGCGACGAAAGCACGCCTTCAGTTTTTTTTAGCCTCGCAGTACCGAATACAAGAACGACACAACTCAGCCAATGCTGTCATGCGGCAGGCCGAGGACAACGGCATTCCAGGGCTCATTGAGACCCGCCTTGCCAAACACGATCTCGATGCGTATCGAGACGAGAGGTGACCACCATGCCCGGACTGCCGGAGCTTATTTCGCAGCTGGATAGCGGTCGTCGGATTGTCATCCAGGCTCATGACTTCCCGGATCACGATGCGGTCGCAGCGGCCTTTGGGCTGGCCCGACTCCTGAATCAGAAAGGACTCACTTCCACTCTTTGTTACGGAGGTGAAATCCAGAGCGACTCTCTGGCGGAAGCGGTCCGAGTCCTGGAGATTCCCATTGCTACCGCGGTCGGTCTTGAGATTGAGGAAGATGCTCAGATTGTGATAGTAGACGGGTTTGCAGGGAACAAGAATATGTCCGGCATTAACGGTGAAGTTGTCGGCGTAATTGATCACCACAGCCCACCGCGCCAACCCGACTGCAAGTTTTTTGATATTCGCGAGAACTACGGTTCTTGTAGCACGATCATCTTTGACTACTACCGTGCGGCCGAGGCGGAAATTGATCCCTCGGTGGCGACCGCGCTGCTCATGGGAATCATGATGGATACCGCTTTTATGACCCGCGGAGTGTCGAAACTGGATCTTGAGGCCTTCTCTACTCTCTTTTTCCAGGGTGACTGGGAAACCGGGAGCCGACTTCTCAAAAACTCTCTCTCCTTGCGGGACCTTGGCGTGTTTCGCGAAGCTATCAACGGCTGCATAGTGGCCGACGGTTTCTGTTTTGTGCCCATTCAGAAGGAGTGCAGCGCCGAGGTTATGGCCTTGGTAGCCGACTTCTTTCTTGGTCTCCGTGAAATTCACTTTGTCGTTGTGGTGGAACCTGACCGCGACGCCTATAGACTATCGGTACGGAGCGAAGACCACCGCTATCCGAGCGATGTTGTCGTTCGCGAAGCGCTCAACGGCATAGGATCAGGCGGTGGACACATTCACATGGGTGGCGGTGCCATTCCCTCAGATCTGTATCCCGGCGAGGAAGGTCTACGTCGACGCTTTCTGAGCGCCCTGGGAATTGAGTAACACACCATGAACATAACGCAAACAACCGACTCTTTAACGCGACTCAGTTATACCGGCACCGACGGCATAGATCGAGAGATCATCCTCTTGGGTACGGCGCACGTCTCTCACTCTAGTGTGGATGAGACTCGGGAGCTTATTAGCAACGAGTCACCCAGTCGTGTCTGCGTGGAGATTGACGCCGCACGGTATGAGTCGCTTACCAAGCCCGACAGCTGGCGGTCACTGGACATTTACCAGGTACTACGCCGCAAGCAAGGCTTCTTGCTGCTGGGAAATTTGGTCCTTTCCTCGTTTCAGAAGCGCATGGGACTTGATCTGGGAATCAAGCCTGGGGCCGAGATGCTTGAAGCAATCCGCTGTGCAGAAGAGCTGGGGCTTCCCTTTAGCCTCTGTGATCGGCAGATACAGACAACGCTACGCCGAGCCTGGGCTAAAAGCTCGCTCTGGGGCAAGAACAAAATGCTGGCAGCATTACTCAGTTCGGTCTTCAGCAACGAGAAGCTCAGCGACGAAGAAATTGAGCAGCTGAAATCCCGAGGAACGGTAGAGAGCATGATGGAGGAACTCGCCCAGTATCTTCCGCATGCCAAAGCGGCTCTTATAGATGAGCGCGACCGTTACCTTGCCACCCGAATATTCGAAGCGGAGGGAACAAAACTCGTGGCCATTGTAGGTGCGGGTCATGTTCCGGGAATAGTCCGCCATGTGGAGATGCTGGCAGAAGGAAGTCTTGACACCAATCTCGACGACCTGGATATCATTCCACCGCCCTCCCGGCTGATGAAGGCGCTGCCCTACCTGGTACCTGTGGCGGTTATCGGTCTCATTACCTGGGGCTTTATTCAAGGGGGTTTTGACGCCGGATTCCGCTCGCTTTCACGTTGGGTGCTGATTAATGGCACTCTATCGGCATTAGGCGCCGCCGCCGCATTTGCACATCCACTGACGGTTGTAGCCTCGTTTCTTGCTGCCCCAATAACCTCAATGAATCCAACTATTGGTGTAGGTTTGGTTGCCGGACTTCTTGAGTCGTTCTTTCGCAAACCCCGAGTATCGGATTTTGAGAACCTTCAGGGCGACATAACCGGACTGCGCGGATTCTTCCGAAACAGAATCACACGAATTCTGCTGGTGTTTCTCTTCACCACCATTGGGAGCGCAATCGGCACCTTCATAGCGCTTCCCCTGCTTTTTCCCGGCGCGATCTAAACCGATACGGCTGAAGTGCTACGTCACTCGGAGCCGAACACTTTGCGGATCGCCTCGGAAATACTTTCAGTCTTTTCCCAGTGCTCGGGACTCGGTTCTCCCTGCCGTACCTGCTTCGGACCAATAAACCGCGAGTAGCCAAGTGCAGCAGCAGCCTTGCGGCGCCGGTCAAACTGAGCCGCGGGGCGTAGCTCCCCGGTAAGGCTCAACTCACCGGCCGACGCTAAATCCGACGGTACCGGCTGGCCGCTAAAGGCGGAGTAAAGCGCCAATGCCAAGGGAAGCTCAACCCCGACATCCGCCACCCGCATGCCTCCGGCAACGTTTACGTAAATGTCCAGACTCGAGAAACCCGGACCAATATGCTTCTCTAATACGGCAGCAATACGTGCTACTCGCCGCGAATCCACGCGGTCGGCAAATACGCGGGAAACACCACCTTTAGCTGGCACCGTCAAAGCCTGTAACTCCAGCATAAGGATACGGGACCCCTCATAAACCGGAGCCGCCGCAATGCCAGCGGGCATCCTGCCACTGCGCCGTACCAAAAAAACCGCGGTAGGATCGGTGATCTCCACCAAGCCCTCGGCCTGCATAGCAAAAAGACCGACCTCTTCTACTGCGCCGAAACGGTTCTTGGTAGCCCGCACGAATCTGAGGTCGTTTTCGGACTGCTCAAAG
>JAIVHN010000167.1 GCA_020201015.1 Spirochaeta sp.
ATCATATACGGGTCACTCCTATGGCGAGTATATACTATGAGCGTTTGGAGGCTAAAGCTCTACATGCAACGCACCATGCTTCGGTCGGCTACGTTCAATCCCTATCTCAACCTTGCGTTTGAGACCTATCTCATGTCACGTGTGGCTCCGCACCGGGAACTACTGTATCTGTATAGAAACTCGCCTTCGGTGGTTGTTGGCCGTCACCAGAATATTCATGCTGAGTGCAATCTAAGCCTTATGCGAGAGTTTGGTATACTGCCGGTGAGAAGAGTCAGCGGTGGTGGTGCGGTCTACCATGATCTGGGTAATCTGAACCTTGCCTTTCTTGGGCCTGCCGATCAGTATAGCCAGGAAGCCAACTACCGGTTGGTTATTGCCGCACTCAATAGTCTGGGCTTTGATGTAGAACGCAATGAACGGAACGATCTGCTGCTTGCTGGAAAAAAAATTTCTGGCAGCGCATTTCGCCACACTGGGGGTGCCTCGCTACATCATTTGACGCTTCTCGTATCGCCGGATTTTGACCGGCTGTCGGGCGTACTGCATGGGGACACGGTATTTTCGTATGAGTCCAAAGGGATTAACTCGGTACGTTCTGAGGTGAGCTCTCTGGCGCGAGGCAAACCTGAGTTCCTTAAACTAGATACATCTTTACCGGTGCTGGAAGACGCGTTGGCCGGGGCCTTCCTTCCGAGTGGGCCACCCCGTGTAGTGTCCGCGCGCGCAATTGCCGGACTGCCGGAGGTGCAACAGCATAGACAACGCCTCGAGAGCGAAGACTGGATATATCATAAAAGCCCGACATTTCGGGCGTGCTACAAGGAACTTGAGGTGTGGGTGAAGGAGGGAAAGATAGAACAATGTGTTTCGATAGTGCATCAGGACCTGCTCAATCTCCGCTTTTGCGGGCGCAGTTGGCATAAAAGCATGGACGATATAGTTAGGATACTCGATAATGAAAACAAGTAGAGGTGGCATGGAGGTACTAAAACACTTTAACCGCGAACGCATTTGTTTTCTCTCGGCAACCAGTAAGCTGGAAGCCTTTTACGAGCTGAGTAAGCTTGTTGCGCCCGCCGTTTCACGTCCAATTGACGAAATCTACACTGCAGTAAGTGAGCGTGAGTCACAAATCTCCACCTACGTGGGTGACGGAATAGCAATTCCTCACGCAAAAATTCTTGGCTCTCCGGAAATTGTTGTTGCCTTAGGCATTAGTCGCGAGGGCATATCTTGGAACGGGAAAGAGGGTGAACTGACACGGGTTGTGGTCTTTATAGTCTGGAACGATACAGACCATATTCAGTTGCTGAGTAAGATTGCGCGACTCTTTGCTCGTGAGTCTATGGTGAGCTCCTTACTCAAGGCCGGGACGGCAGATGATATACTTAATGTGCTGCAGTCGAGCTCGCCTTCGCCGACAGTTACAATTCCGGAACATAATCTAAACATAGCCGGAATTACCTTTCGTGCGGCAATGGGCATGGCACGCGAAGCAGAGTTGCAAGCCGTGCTTCTGTATCCGGATCCCTTAGCTACACTGTCCTTTCTGAGAGAGGCTGATTTCTCAGTCGACTCTCCCCCGCTTTTTCTCATCACTCAAGACTTGAACCTTTATCCTCAATACGAAGACTACCCTTTTGGGGAGGTCGTGCAGCTTCCGTATAGGGGACTACGTCGCCGAAATTTAGTGGAGATGTCGTTGATATACCTTCTCTCCAAGAGTCGTCTCAAGAAGGGTGATAAGGTGCTCAATATTTTTGGCAACAATGAGACCCAGGAGCTTGATACAATTGGCTATACCGATGTTGAGCGCGATTTTGCGCTCTTTTTCTCACTAAGCTCAACAAAAC